>DATGVV010000415.1:0-6400 GCA_035299885.1 Chloroflexota bacterium
CAAGTTCCCGGGCATGACCGAGCCCAGCAAGGGCTATCACAACCTCCGCTTCTTCGAGTACTTCGGCGACTTTGGCTGGCTGATGAAGGCGCGTGCCGAGATGCTGCGCGACTACGGCCCATGTTTGAGCCCGTTCAACGCCTTCCTGTTCCTGCAAGGACTCGAGACGCTCCACGTGCGGATGGAGCGCCACGTGGCCAACGCCCGGAGGGTGGCCGAGTTCCTGGACCAGCATCCGGCCGTCGACTACGTGAACTATCCCAGCCTGCCCGGCAAGCCGTTTTACGACCTGGCGGCAAAGTACGTGCCACGCGGCGCCGGCTCGATCTTCACCTTCGGCATCAAGGGCGGCCGGCCCGCCGGCAAGCGGCTGATCGAGGCGGTCCAGCTGTTCAGCCACCTGGCCAACGTGGGCGACTGCAAGAGCCTGATCATCCATCCCGGCTCGACCACCCACCAGCAGCTGAGCGATGAGGAGCTGACCGCCTGCGGCATCGGGCCGGAGATGATCCGGCTGTCAGTGGGCATCGAGGACATCGAGGACATCCTGTGGGACCTCGAGCAGGCCCTCGACCGATCGCAGCGCGAGACTGAACCGGCGACGGGCCACGTGGCCGGCCACAGCCTGCTGTCGAAATCGTTTGGGGCGCCATACCAGGAATGAGCGTCGTTGGCGAGCGCAACGCCTTCGGGCTGACCGCGGCCGACCGGTTACGAATCCTGTCGACCTATCGCACCATTGCCATGGTGGGCCTGTCGTCGAACCCCTACGCCGCCAGCTCGTTTGCCGGCATCTACCTGGACGCCAACGGCTATAGCATCATCCCTGTGAACCCGGCCCAGGCGGGCAAGGACATCCTGGGCAAGAAGGTCTACCCGAAAGTGACGGACGTCGACGGTCCCGTGGACATCGTGGACGTATTTCGGCCCGCCGCTGAAGCGCCCGACATCGCCCGCCAGGCAGTCGAGAAAGGCGCCAAAGTGCTGTGGCTGCAGCTTGGGGTGGTGAGCGAGGAAGCGGCCGAGATTGCTCGCCAGGGCGGCTTGGAAGTTGTGATGGATCGCTGCTGCAAGATCGAGCACGCGCGCTTCTTCGGTGGCTTGCGCACGATTGGCCTGAACACGGGCGTGGTTACCTCGCGCCTGGCGCTGAAAATCCCGGTCTAGCGGCCGGCGTACAGCAGCTGCGCCTCCTCGTACTGCTGCGGGGTGCCGATGTCCATCCAGGTCCCTGGAATCGTGAAGCCGTACACGTCCACCTGCTTGGTGAGCCACTGGATGTAGTGGCCGGGGGCGTCCATGTTGCCGGAGTAGCGGTCCAGCAAAGGCAGGTGCTCGCGCTTCCACAAGTAGATGCAGGTGGCCGCCAACGTGGATTTGGGGGCCGCCGGCTTCTCCACGAAATCGCTGATCCGCTGGGTGTCGGGATCGACCTGCACGACGGCGTAGTGCTTCATGATTTCCAGGTCGCCCGTGTCGTACAGTCCGACGCTGGTGCCGTGGTCTCGAAAGAAGCTCACGAACCGCCGCAGATCGAAGTCGAACAGGTTGTCGCCGGCGACGATCAGCAGGTCATCATCAATGCGGTTCTGGCTTAGGACCCGGCGGATGTCGCCGATGGCACCCAGCTTGTCGGCATCGCTGATCGTGCCGTCGTTGACGACTGAAATCAGCTTGGCGGAGCCGTGGGCCGCGGCCCAATCCGCGAACTGCGCCGCGAACTTCTGGTTAGTGACGACGTTCACCCGGCGCACATCATCCATCTCGGCCAGCTGGCAGAAGATGTAGTCGATCATCGGCCGGGGGCCCACCGGCAGGAGCGGTTTGGCCCGGTTCTCGGTGAGCTCACGGAGGCGGGTAGCGTAGCCCGCCGCCAGGATCAGCGCGTCCACGGGCCGGGCATACCGAAGGCAAAGGCTAGCATGCGGTGTCGCCCATCAGCGCGAACTGTGCCAGCTATACTCTCGCCCGTCGCCCCCGTCGTCTAGAGGCCTAGGACACGGCCCTTTCAAGGCCGCGACACGGATTCGAATTCCGTCGGGGGCACTCCCTTTTTGTGCCTGGCTAGTGCGTCGGGACCGCTGATGGCGTGCTCGTCGGCGGCACCGCGATAGCCGTACGCGTGGCCGTCGCGGTTGGCAGGATGGCCGTCCGTGTCGACGTCGGCGGCAGCGGCGTGGGTGTTGGCGTGGGCGTATTGCTCGGCGCCTGAGTGGGCGTTGCGGTGGGCGGCGCCGGAGTGAACGTGGCCGTCGGCGGCGAAGTGGGAGTGGAGGTTGGGGTGTCCGCGGGCACGGTGGCAGTGGCCGTGGCGGTGCTGGTAGCGGTGGCCGTTGTTGTCGGCGTGCAGACAGGCGTCGCGGTCGGTGTGACAGTCAGCGTCGGCGTCCCGGTTGCGGTGGTGGTGGCGGTAGCCGTCGAGGTGACGGTCGCCGTAGCCGTCGAGGTCGTGCAGGGGTTTACGGTCGGCGTGGCGGTCAGCGTCGCCGTCGGGGTTGCGCTAGCGGCCGGGGTGGTGATCGAACCTTCGGGCACGATGGTCAAAGGCGTCTCCAAGCCTTCGCTGGTGTAGGACTGCACGGCCACGTAGTAGGTGGCGCTTGGCTCCACATCGACGATGTGATAGCTTGTCACATTCCCCACGTCGATCACGCGATCGTACTTGCCGGACGCTCTACCGAGCAGGATCTTGTAGCCAGCCACGTTGATGGTTGGCGACGGATTCCAGGCGACATTGATGCTGCCGGGAGTAAGCACCAGGCCCGTGGGAGCCAGCGGCGGATCGAGGATAGTCGTCGAGCCGCTGTAGCTGCTCTGAGCGCCCTGGCTCTGAACCGTCGCGGTGACAGTGATCGTCTGCGCTGTCGCCGTACCGCCAATGGTGAGCTTGCCGCATGCCTTGCCAGCACTGGCCGTCACCGTGCAGCCGGCCGTCGAGCTGCCTATGTTGGCGCTGGTCGGCGAGAACGTGAACCCGGTGGTGCCGGTCACACTGCCCACGGCGCTGAACGTAACCGCGGCACAGGTCGAGTTTGCGCAGCTCGAGGCGCCATCGGAAACGGGGCTGCTGGAAAGGTTATTGACTGTGGCTGTCACCGTGGTGTTCTGGTTCGCACCAAGCGTAACCGTCGAGGGAGCCGGCGACATCGCCACGCTGCCGGCGTTATTTATCGTAAGAGTCCCCGAGGCCGCGGCGTAGAACTGGCCATTGCAGCCTGAGGTTCCGAACAGCCTTATGTCGTATGCGTAGGACCCATCTGCCAGCCAGACGCCGTTGCCCCGCTGCCCACTTAAGGTAACGACGGAGGTGCCCGAGGCCGTCCCACCAACACAGCTGCTCTGGGCTGCATTGCCGCTAACGCTGATCTGCGCCTGAACCCAGCCATTCGTGCAGCCCGTGCCGCAGTTGAATGGAACACTGAACCGGAGATTTTGCCCTGCGCGAGACGCTATCGTGCTGTTGGACGGGCTGACGGTCACGGTACCGATGCTTCCGCCGCTGTTGCCGGCGAGCAGCTTGATCGTGGCCGTCTGCGTGCAGGTCGTCGCGGTTGAGCTCGTGCAAACGCTGGCCGCATCGAAGCCATTCGGATCGGTGATCACGACCGTCACAGTGAACGTTGTGCCACCGGTACCGGTGAGAGCGGTACCAGTTGTACTGGCGCCAAAGGTTGGTGCCGTGGTCGAAGCGAACACAAGGTTGGTTCCGTCCCGCGCCAGGCTCACGCTACCCGCTGGGCAACCATTAGCAGTGAGATCGCATTGAGCAGTCGCGGTGGCGTTGGAGTTCGCGTCGCCACTGAATGGCACCACCACGTCAATGCTGTCCGTTCCTGAGGAGAGTGAGAGCGTGCCCACCTTCGTCTTCGTGTCATTGACGTTGATAGTCGGGATGCTCGCCGCCGCGCTAGTGTTGCCGGCTGCATCGGTGGCTGTGGCTGTGAAGTTGTTCGTGCCCGTGTTCAGCGGGATCGTGATTGAGAAGCTGGTGAGTCCACCGCTCAGCTGCACCTGGCCGACAACGGCGCTTACGGCGTTAAGAATCTTGACCAGGGCGTTGGCCTCGGTGGTGCCAGTGACGGTGTAGGTGCTGGCAGTTGTGAAGACGGTTATTGCCGGCGAGGTGATAGTCGGGGCCGCTGGCGGTGTAGTGTCCGCAGTCGCCGCGGCCGTGAACGAGAAGATGTAGCTCGATCCTGAGTTCGGGCCCATGGCGGTGCCGATGAGATCCTGGGCCGTGTAGTCCACGGTTACCGTGTAGGCGGCACTGCCGGTTAGATTACTTGTGGGCCGAAAACTCAAAATATTTGCGGCAGGACCACCCCAGCTGAAGGCACCGCCATTGGAGCCGCACAGCGGATCGACAACGGCGTTGATGACGTAGCAGGGCGATCCAGCGCCGCTCGTCTGCTTCAGGTGGAACGCGGCCTGGGTGGTCGTCGGGTCCATCTGCTCGTTGAAAGTGATCTGGATTGGACTGTTCGTCGAAACGCCGGTAGCACCACTTCCCGGCACGGTCGGCGGGATGACCTGCGGTGTTACGGTGGATGTACCGCTGCCTGCCTGGAAGGAGGACGTCGCGCTGGCGGCCAGATTGAGCGCGAAGGTGGAGTCGGTGGCACCGGTGCCGATAGTGACAGAGAACGATTGGCTGGCCGTCAAGGTCGAGCTTGGCGTGAACTTCATGAGTGTGTTGTTGTTAAGCCAGCTGAACGCGCCGGCGACCGAGCAGGGCGTCACAGGCGCCGTCGTGCAGACGGTGCCGTCGTTGCTGGTTTGCTTGAGCGAGAAGGCCGACTGAGTCGTCCCGGTGGTCATAGACTCGTTGAACGTGACCGTGATCAAGGTGTTGGTGGCGACACCAGTCGCGCCGTCGTAGGGGGAGATCGAGTACACGACTGGAGCTACCGGGTTGGTGGCCTGGGTCGAGAAGGTGTTGCTGGGATTGATCGTTCGCGAGCTGAACGCTCCGAGCGTGCTGCCAGTAGTACCCAGAATCGAGCCCAACCAAACGCTGCCTGCCATAAACACCAGGCTGGCGGAGCGCACGAACTGGAACATTAGACGCGCCTCCCAAAGAGGAGAGACAGCGTCAACCTGAGCAGCAGCCAGCAGAACATTGCCACTCGAACGCTCGAGACTTGTCCACGGCGCTGGCGCACGGAGGCGGATGCCTGCGTGGAGCGCACCGGAGCTACGACCCGAGCATGCACCCGCCACAGGCGGCGGACCCAGAACCAGCCAAGGAATGCGAACAGACCTAGGCCAGTCGCCACGCGCCCCAAAGCGCTCGTGCTGGCCGCGATAGCGTAGCCGGCGATAGGCAGCGTCAGACGGACTTTGCCGGCCCGACCGGCGTAGCGCACCTCCCACGGATCCTCGAGCAGGTTGGCATCGCCCTTCGTCTTGAACACTCGTGAACCGTCATCAGTTGGCTGTATGCCGATGACCCGGTGGCTCAGCGTGGGAAACGGTGGCTGCGTCGAGGTAAAGCTGATGACGTCGCCCAGATGGATCTGGTCGGCCGGCACGGGGGTGACGAAGACCACCGATCCTTTCGGGATGAGCGGCTCCATGCTGCCGCTGAGGACGGTGAAGGTCGCGTAGGAGCCAGCTCGGGGCAGGACGGTCAGAAGCACGAACAGCGCCGCCACAAGCAAGCTAGCCGCCGTTGCCAGCGCGCGCACTGCCTTCCGCAGGGTTGGCAGCCATGACATGGCCGGGATGGCGCCGGGGAAAGCCAACGTGCGCGGAAAACCCGGCCGTGCGAGAGCGACGGCGCTCACTGGGCGGCATCCCACTGGAAGTCAATCGTCGCCGTTGCGCTGGCCGGCACGCCCACGTTATTCGCGACCTGCACCGTGACGGTGAAGGTGTGCGCTTCATTGGCAGTCCACTGGCTGCCACTGCTGGCGGGGATGGTAAGCGGGCCGGTATTGGTGAACGCGTCTTGCGCTACCTGCGACGTCAGAGCCGTGATGACGTCGCAAGCGCCGGCCGCGGGCAGTCCGGCAGCGCCGTAGATGCACTTGTTGGTCGCGTCGTCGTGGATGGTCATATTGAGGTAGGCGCCCAGACCGGTGGTGGTCGCGTTCAGCGTCGTGAGCGTCATCGTCGTCGCCTTCGCAGCGCCGGAGTTCGTGATGGTCAGCGTCCCTGATGTGCTCTGGCCGGCAGACATGTTGCTCAGCGAGAGCGCAGTGCCACAATTGCCGCCGTAGGTCACCTGCGTGCAGCTCGTGCTCTTGGAGTTGGTCATGAGCAGCGTGCCGGCGGTAAACGTAGTGCCGGGGTTGGTGCTCGTCGCGGTGAAGCTGGCCATGGTCCCATGGCCGATCACCGAACCCATGATGCCGAGACCGAACATCGACAGCAGAACCTTCTGGAAGAGCCCGAAGGT
>DATGVV010000416.1:0-1819 GCA_035299885.1 Chloroflexota bacterium
CAGCCCATGGCCAGGAAAAAGTTGGGCAGCAGCAGCCCCAGAGTCATGAGCGTGTACACGGCTGACTTGCCGGGCAGGTCCGTGCGTTCCACCAGCCAGGCGATGCTGGTGCCGAGCAGCAACGCCAGCGCCACACTGGCGCCGGCGAAGCCAATTGTGTTCCTGAGCGCGGTAAAAGCGAAGGGATCGGTGTACAAGCTGGCGTAGTTGGCCCAGGTGGCATACGTGCCGGCCGTTCCGGGCAAGCCTTTCAGCACGCTCAGCCAGAACACCGTCACCAGCACGCCGGCGATGATGACGATCACCGGACCGAGCAGCAGCCACAGCGGACTCACGCGGAGGCGCCAGCGGCTTGGCGCGAAGCCGAGCATCCTCTGCCGCTGGCGGCCGCGGCCTAGGGTAAGGCTGGCCAGATCAACGCTTCTGGGCGAGGATCTTGGTGAGATCGTCGCGCAGCTGAACGTCTTCGGGGTGGTCGATGATGAACTGCGGTGTGACGAACAGTGGCTTTATGCCCTTGGCATCGAGCTCCTTCAACTCAGCCGCGGTCCGAGAGCCGGGAAGCGTGTGCAAATCGCTGTAGCTGGAGTCGTACAGCATCTTCTGCCCCTGCTCGCTCATCACCAGGCTGATGTACAGCTTGGCCAGATTGGGGTGAGCCGCCGTGCGCGGTATGCCGGCGAAGAAAAACACCGCCAGGGCCGCATCCTCCGGGATGACGTGCGCCAGTGGCGCGCCCTTGTCGCGCTGCCGCTTGACCTCGAAGCCACCGCAATCCAAGGCAAACATGCCGAACTCGCCAGTGGTCAGTCGTTCCAGTTCCTCGCAGCGCATCAACCCCGAGATATTGGCCGAGAATTGCGTCACGAAGCCTTTCATCTTCTCAGGCGTCCACTCCGCTCGGTAAGCCACACGATCAAAGCTGGCGGCATTTACCTCCGACGCTAGGAGCGACCTCCATTTGGGATTGAGCAGGTCTTGAAGTTTTTTGGGCGCCTGCGCTTCTGGGATGAGGGTACTGTTGTAGGACACGCCCGGGAAACGGCTGGTAATTTCCAGGCCGATGTCTTTCGTTACCAGCGTCTCCTTGGTGATCCGAGGCGAGAGCTTGGAGTAGTCGTACTGCTCCAGCGCGTTCTTATCGAGGAGGGCCGCGAAGTGACCCTCGGAGCCGAGATACACGTCCGTGGACGCCTTCTGACCGGCCGCGGCTTCCTGGGCGATCTTGCCGGCCATCGTCGTCATGGATGGGCTGGGGGTAAACCGCACGCTGACGTTCAGGCCGTAGACTTTATTGAACAAAGCGCCGAACTGCTTTGCGGTTTCGCCGCCGCCGATAGTTGATTCGCCCCAGGCCAGCTCGAGCTGGCTTTCCCCGGCGCCCTTGGCGGCGGCGATCAGCCGAGTAATCTCATCAGACTATGCAACGGCGGCTGCTGAGGTGGTGGAACTGCTCGGAAGCGCCGTTGATGTGCCCCCGCAGGCGCTGAGCAGAATCCCTATAGCCAGGACCAGAATTGGCTGCCTGTGATGTGCTGACATTCAAACGCTCCAGCTGGTCTCCATCGTAGCGATTTCGAGGGGACGCCGTCCCAAGCGCGCCGCTCCGTTTTTGGTGACCACGACAGTGTCGCCGGCACGTACCGCGAGCTCCATGACCAGGCCGCTGTCCGACTGGATCACATCGCCTTCCGGTGGGAAGACAGCGGGCTTGAAGATGAAGACATTGCCTGCCTGGAACTGCAGAGAAGGATCCACCGTACCCTTGCCCATGATCAGCGGCGGATCTTCGCCTAGACCTCGCCCGTGCATCAGCGCC
>DATGVV010000417.1:0-4607 GCA_035299885.1 Chloroflexota bacterium
CGGGATGGGCCCGTGCGCGTCGATGACCCGCCATGCCAGCTGAACCGGCGAGGGTGAGCCGCCCCGCAGCTCCGGCGCCTCGTAGCCGAGCAGCCGCACGGCATGTCCGACGTCCACATCCAGCGGCCCACCTGAAATACCCTCTCCTGCCGCAGCGGGAGAGGGCAGGGAGAGGGTATCCAGGGCAATGAACAGCCCGTATGCGATAAGCCCGCCAGGCGTCTTCACCGTCCGAGCTGGCGATGCGGCTCGCTCGGTGAGCTGGCCATAAGCGAACTCCACGCTGCTGTCGGCCAGGTAGGTGGCCTGGCCGGGCGGCAGCACGAACGTGTAGCGTCCGTCGAAGCGCTTCTGGCGCCCCGGCAGCAGGTAGCCGAACACCCCGGCCTCCTGGTCGCGGTTCGAAACGTACAGCGGGCCGGAGCTCGCGGACGCCAGGTCGGCCGCCTCGACGCTGTACCGCAGCGGCATGCCGTAGTTGCTGCTCATGCCCTGCTCCGGCACCGCCAGCTTGAACTGGATGCCGGCCGCGGCCGTCCCGCCCAACACCAGCACCAGGATGGCCGTGGCCAGCGCCTGCGACGGCAGTGCGGCGATGGCCAGCGCGGCCAGGATGCAGCCTGCCGGCAGCAGTGCCAGCAGGTAGTGCGGAGCCACGCCGCCGGCATGGTTGAGCGCCGCCAGCAGAGGCGCCAAGAAGCAGCCCGCCACCAGCAGCTCCTCGCCCCGGCGCCGCAGTCCTGTCAGCGCCAGCCCAGCCGCCAGGGCGATGGCGAAGAACCAGCCCAGCGGATCCATCGAGAAGGCCGGCAGGAAGGTGTCGTGCGGCAGCAGCAGCTCGCGATGGGCCTGCTCGCTGAACAGCGCCATCATGGCGGCCAGCGCCTGGCCGTCGAGCTGCTTGGGCTGCTGCAGGTACAGCGCGGCCGCCCGCAGATCGGCCCAGCCGCTGCTGATCTGCAGGTACAAGTACGGACCCAGCGTCACCCCCAGCCCCAATACGGCCACCGCTGATGGCCAGCGCCACCGTCCCTTGGCCAGTGTCACCGCCAACCACACCACCAGCAAAGCCGCGGCCTGAGGATGCAGCTGCGCCGCGCAGCCGATGGCGAACAACGCCGCCGCCTGAGCCCAATCGTTGTCGCGCTGCCAGAACTCGATCAGCCCCCACAGCGCTACCGCGGCGCACAACGGCACCAGGTCGGGATTCCAGATCGTGCGGCCGTAGACCACCGCGCTCGGCTCCAGCGCGTACAGCAGCCCGGCCGCCGCCGCCACCGAGCGTCCCGCCACCCGCCGAGCGGCTGCATACACGAACAACGCCGCCAGCGCATCGAGCAGGGCCACATAGGCCGAGGCCAGCACAGGGCTGCGACTGAGCAGCGCCGGCGGGATCAGGAGGAAGGTGGCCAGGGGCGGATGCCGGATGCCGATGGTGAACGACATGCCCGTGGTCAGCGGCAGCTGGTGCGTGGCGGCAAACTGCGCCGCCGAGCCCAGCAGCGTCGCCTGGTCATCGGCGAACCGGGCGAACTCGATCCCCCACAGCCGCACCGCCATCGCCACCAGCAGGACCGCTGCAGGAGCGAAGATTCTTCCTCTCCAATCGCGATGGGAGAGGCTAGGTGAGGGCACCTGAAGCGCCGGCAAAGAGGGGTTCCCTCACCCTAACCCTCTCCCGCCGCCGCGGGAGAGGGGATTTTTCTTCACAATTGCATTGTGCAAAGCAGTCGGAGGAAGGCTACCCACTCAGCCGATCGCTTTGCCCCGGTAGTCTGGCTGGCCACCGCCATCACCCTGGCTGGCGCCTTTCTGCGCTTCTTCCTGCTCGACCGCTATCCGGTCGGCTTCTACTTCGACGAAGCCGCCAACCTGTTCGACATCTTCGGCCTCGGCCCGAACTACCATCCGATCTACTTTCCGAACAACAACGGCCGCGAGCCATTCTTCTTCTACTGGGCCGCCCTGTTCGTGCGCCCGCTGGTCGTCTCGCCGTATGCCCTGCGCCTCGCGGCAGCGTTTTTGGGCGTGGCCACCGTTCCGGCCGTGTACTTCTGCTTCTCGCAGATGCTGCGCAAGTCGGAGGGCGCTGCCGTCGCGCGCCGGGTGGGCCTGTTCGCGGCCGGCGCGTGCGCCGTCCTGTTTTTCCACGTCATCTTCAGCCGCACCGGCCTGCGCACGATCAGCCTGCCGCTGTTCGCGTGCCTGGCATTTGGCCTGCTGTGGCAGGCGGCGCGGCTGCGCTCAGCCTGGCGTTTCGCCGCCGGAGGGATCCTGTTGGGAGGCACCCTCTACACCTACACTGCCGCCCGGCTGCTGGTTGCAGCCGTGGTCGTGTACGGGATCTTCTGCTTGCTGTTCCAGCGGAGGGCCATCTACTGGCGAGGCGCTGTCCTGGCAACCGCGGCCACCGTACTGACGGCTCTGCCGCTAGCCCTCTACGCCGCCACCAACCAGGCCTCGTTCTTCCAGCGGTCCGAGGGCGTGGCCGTCACGGACCTGGCGACAGCGGGCCGGAACACCCTGGCCATCCTGGCCATGTTCAACCTCCACGGCACCGACGAGGGCCTGCAGAACATCCCGGGCATGCCGGTGTTCGACTTCGGCCTTGGCCTGATGTTCCTGATCGGGCTGGTGCTGTGCCTGGGCCGGCTGCGGCGGGCCCCCTACGTCTTCGCCCTGATGTGGCTGGTGAGCATCATCCCCGCCTCGGCCTTCAGCCCGCGGGCGCCGTACTACCTGCGGCTTACGGGCCTGATTCCCCCGGCCGTGTTCCTGGCGGCGCTGGGCCTGGCTGAGCTGCCCAACCTCGTCCGCCGCCTCAGAGTCCCGCGCGCTTACGCCCAGGTGCCGTCAATCGCGCTGGTCGTCGCGGCCGGCGCCCTGACCTTCCACAACTACTTTCAGGTATGGGGCGACTCGTCTGACGCCTTTTATGCGCTGATGCAGGACAAGGTCGACGGCAACGCCTACCTGGAGCGCTGGCAGTCCAGCGGCGAGGCGGTGTTCCTGGCGCCGCTGTACTCCCAGGATTGGACGTATGCGTTCCTCACGCGGAGCTGGCGAGCGCAGAGCTTCGAAGCCAAGGACTGCACCGTCCTGCCGCCGCGCGGCCAGCCGGCCGTGTACGTTTATCCGTTTTTCGATGCCGAGCAGCCGCCGCTGCTGCTGGCGCATCTGCCAGGCAGTCCGCGCGTCGAGCAGGCGCCAAACTCACGCGGCGAGCCCGACCTGATCGCCATCCACCTGCCCGCCGGCGACGTCCCAGCGGCCCCGGCTCAGCCTATCGGCTCCTTTGGCGGTGAGATCGCGCTCGATCGAGTCGAGCTGCCAAGCGCCGTGGTGCGTCCCGGCGAGACCGTTCGGCTGACCCTGGGCTGGCGCGCGTTGGGCCAGATGAGCGCCGACTACACGACGTTCGTCCACGCCGACGAGAACGTCAGCCACCGCCGGATCCAGCGCGACTCCATGCCCTGCGCCGCCTCCTTCGGCACCAGCCAGTGGCTGGCAGGCCAGCAGGTGCTGGACTACTACTCGCTGCCAATTCCGGCCGATATTCCCGACGGCACGTACACCGTCACCGCGGGCGTCTACAAGGCCCCGGAGCTGCGCAATCTCAGGATCGATGGCACGGACGCCACCGACCTGGAGGTTGGGACGATTAGGGTCGGACGGTAATCGGCCCCAGGGTGGCGTGATCGGAGCCGTCGGTCAGCTCGAGCCGCTGCAGCCCCTCCGCCTTGTACAGGCCGACGTACACCTGGTAGTCCCCCGCTAACGCGCCGCGCGGGACCACCAGGCCGTAGTTGTCGGTGATGATCTCGCCCGGCTTCCAGCTGGTCGTCGGCCGCGTGTTGGCCACCGGCTCGTCGTCGCGCTGGGTCACCGTGCGTCCTTGCGGATCCACCAGGTGGGCGAATACCTTGTACCGCTCGCCGATGCTCCCATCCGCCTGCCACTGCAGCGCGAACAGGACAGGTTGCCCGGCCCGCGCCTCGGTCCCGAAGAACTGGTAGCCGGCGATCCGGATCCGCGCATCGGGCGCCACAAACGTGGCGGAGCTGGGCGTGAACTGCCCCGCCTGCCGCGGCCGTTCGTAGCGGATGATCTCGGCGTTCGAGAACCAGTGCTGGTCCACCCGGAAGGCGTGCTGATCCAGCCAGTGCTCGACGAACGCCGTCTTGTCGTAGTCCCACGGCGTGAGCCACACCTCGCCATGGCTGCTGAGGATGCCGCTGAGCTGCTGGTCGGCCGCCTCCTGCTGCCCCCGCGGCGGGTTGGGCACGAAGAACGTCGGCTGCCCAGGCGCGTAGTACTGGTACATCGGATCCGAAGCTGGCAGGTTCACGATCACGGCCGCGTCCTGCTGCGCAGAGTCGCCTACGAAGGCCAGCAGCTCGCGGATATCCTCGCTGCTGGCATACACCACGTGCCCGTAATAGCTGGGCAGCGCCGCGATGGACGGCGCGGCCAGCGCCGCCAGCGCCAGCGCCCCGAGTGGCAGCCAGCTCCGGCTCAGCACCAGCGCGCCCGCCCCGGCCGCCAGCAGGAACGCCGGCAGGATGATGACCATGTAGCGCTCGAAGAAGATCGGCCGCCAGAACGAG
>DATGVV010000418.1:0-5145 GCA_035299885.1 Chloroflexota bacterium
TCCACTGACTCGGCTACGGGCTACAGCGCCGGGCAGATCCTGGAATCAGCCATCAAGAAGATCAACGGGGATGCCGAGGACGCGCAGGGGTTCTTGAAGGCTTTGTACGACATCGATATCAATACCGCCAAAGCCGCCAAAGGCCACATGAAGCTCGATGCCGATCACGACATCGTCGAGAACGTCTACGTCTACGAGCTGGTGGCTCAGGGCGACCGCGTTGGCCACAAGCTGCTGGACACCTACAAGGACGTGTCCAAGTCATGGGCGCGCAGTCCGCAAGAGCTGGAGCATTTTCCCTTCGGCACCCTGAAGGGCAAGCTGGTGGGCCTGACGAAGGATCAGGTGGAACAGCTCGCCAAAGGCTAATTCCATCGAGGAGCGGGTGGTGGGCACCTTCCGGCGAGAATGCCTGGACCATCACATGTCACGGTCAGCAGCTTAGACATCGGGGGAGGACAGATGGCAGCGTTATCAGTGAGCTTGGGCTCCCGCAGCTACGACGGTGTGATGCCGATTGTCCGCGGTGAGGTCGGTATCCCAGGTGTGGAGCTTCGCATGAAGCTCGACAACAATGTCCCGCGGTTATTCAGCTCGCTGTTTCAGGGCGAATCCGACGTGTCGGAAATGTCCTTGGCGGAGCTCATCTACTACACCTCCAGGGACAAGGTGGACTTCGTTGGCATCCCCGTGTTCCCCTCGCGGGTGTTCCGGCATGCCTTCCTGTTCTGCAACCCGAGCGCGGGCGTCAACGGCCCTCGAGACCTGGCCGGCCGCAAGATCGGCTTCCAGCGCTGGGTCCAAACCGCCGGCGTGTGGATGCGCGGCATGCTGGTCGAGGACTACGGTGTGTCGCCCCAAGCGGTGCAGTGGTACATCACCTCAGCGCACCATTGGGAGGACAGCTCGGAAGAAGCTGTCGAGCCCCGCGACGGCTCGGAAGTGCGGCATTACACCACCGCCAGCAGTTCAGACATGGACGTCGCCTGCCGGGCGCTCCTGGAGGGAGAAGTAGACGTCATCGGCATCACCGAGAATCAGGCGCCGCTCCTGGTGGCTGACGGACGCGCCCGAAGGCTGTTTCACGACTACCGCGCTGAGGAGGTGGCGTACTACCAGCGCACGCGTATCTTTCCCATCATGCACGTGCTGGCTATGAAGAAAAGTTTGGTGGCCGCGCGTCCAGACCTGCCGGCCCAACTATTCAACCTCTTCTGCCAGTCCAAGAAACTGGCTCAGGCGGCGATACGGCCAGTTCCGAGCTGGTCGTTTGCCTGGAAGGATTACTACCAGGAAAACGAAGGCGGGATTTTCAAGGGTGACCCATGGGCCTTCGGGCTGGCCGCCAATCAGCACGTGGTCGACAAGTTCGCGGGCTACTGCTATCAGCAGGGCATTGCGGCCCAGCAGGTGGGCGCCAAGGAGTTGTTCGTGCCCAGCACGTGGGACTTACAAGACGGCTAGTTGACCGACCCCATAGCCGTCGGGCACCCAGCTAAGCGCCGGCCCACATGAGCGTTTGCTCGATCAACATCGAATCGGCTAGCCGCAAGAAATGTTCAGCGGTGCGCTCCTGCCGTCAAGCAGTCGCGGTGACAACTCGTAGGGCCGGTATGTCGGCCTTAATCGTTCGCCAAGTGTCTCCACCGTCGGGGGAAAGCAGCACCGATCCGGACCCGCCCTTGCCCGAGGCATGGCCGCGCGAAACCTCGCCCACGCCGGCAAAGATTGTGTTCGGTTCGCTGGGGTGCAGACACAGGGACCAGATCATGGGATCCATCTCGTCATCTAGGCCCTTTCCTCCCCCAACGCGATGCCACGACTGGGCGCAATCGCCGCTACGGAACAGCGCCGAGCGCGAGCCAGTCACGCCGTTGTCCCACTCGTCCTTGCCCTTGGTAGCTTGCCATACGCCGGGCGACCCGTCGGCCGTGGCCACGACCATGGTGGGGTCGCCACCGTTGGCTGGCGGCAGGAAGACAAGGTCGTGGAAGTAGTTGCGAGTGCAGCCGTTTTCGGCCCGAGTCCAGCCGTTGCGTGGATCCTCCGTCGTGTAAAAGCCGCGCGCAGAGGCCACAAAGAACCGGTCGAAGCGATGCGGCAAGCTGGTGACCGCATGGATGTCCAAGTAGTCGATGCCTTCGCTCACGTCTTCCCAGGTGCGCCCCCGGTCGGCGCTGCGCGCGATGCCGCCATGCTCTATAGATAGGTAGAGCAGATTCGGGTCATCCGGATGGATGAACATCTGAATGATGTGCCCCTTATGGGGTGGCCGGGGAAAGGTCCATTCCTGCCGGCGATGACGGAAGCCGGGGGTCTGGTTGTTCAAGATCGACGGGCCGTCGCCATCACCCAGTTTCCTGCGGGTATCCTCCGGCAAACGCTGGAGCGAGGTGATTTCCTCCCAGGTATCGCCGCCATCCTCGCTGCGGTGCAGGTGGACCGGCTCGGTCCCGGCATAGACGACGCGATCGTCAGTCGGATCGACGGCGACCGAGCGGATGTCCCCGTCTAAGACTTTGCGCCAGTGCCTTGCGGCATCATCGGTGCGGTACAGGCCGTCGTCGGTCACTCCCACGAAGACGCGTTCCGGGCGCCGGAGACAGGCTGCCTCGGAATCGATGATGGCGCCCGAAAAGGCCTCGGATACCAGCTCGCAGGCGCCGTCCCGCAAGCTAAACACCAGCACGCCCTCGTGCGTTCCGGCGTAGACACGAACTCGATCAGCCATTGAACAACCTCCTGTGGGACCGATGGTACATAGAGGGCTATGGCATGGGCAAGCCGGGGTGACGTGCAGATTGGAACGCCTGATTGCTACTCCAACAGTGGTCCTACGGCAGCGCTCGCACCGATGCCTGCGCCGCTGAGCTCGGAAATTAGACGAAGGTCGCGTAGCTTGGCAGCGAACTTGCCAGGTTGCCGTGTGCGAGGATGGCTGCGGGTCGCGCAAGGCCAGCCCAGTCATCTCCGCACTGCTAGCTGAGCGCGGGCATGCCGCTCAATTGACCGCTGCCAGGGTTTCGCTGCGCAGCTTTGGTATGACTTCGGCAGCGAACAACCGCTGTGAGCGTTGCGCCTGCACGAAAGGGATGCCGCCAAAATAAAAGGTGCAATCCACCTGGGTCAAGCCCATCATGTCGCGGGCGCGCTCCAGCAGCTGAACGGCCTCGTTCGGCGTGCCGGCGATGACCCTGCACTCGTCGACCATGCGGTCAATGTCCAACACTTCTCGGTCCACGCGCGATCGGTCAGCGGCTTCCGCCGCTGCCTGCGCCTCGGCTCGTTCGATAGTGTGGGTGGTTGCGGCCACGTACCGTCGCAGCGCTTTCTCAGCTATCTGCCGAGCCTCACGGCTGTTGTCCGACAACACCACCTGGTAGTGGCTCGATATCTCCCATTCGCCGACCTTGTGTCCGGCGGCAAGCCAGGCGTCGCGATACAGCGGCAGGAGATCGACGAGCTGCTGGACGCCGCGGTAAGCCACCGTTAGGATCTTGTACCCCTGACGGCCAGCCCACTTGAAGCTGGCGGGCGTCCCTCCCACCGACAGCCACACCGGCGGGTGGGGCCGCTGCTGCGGCGGTGGCCAGACCTCGATGTTGTCGAAGTTGTAATACTTGCCGTGATGGCTGAATGAGCTACCCGACCAGGCTTTGAGGATGACCTCCAGGCCATCCATCAGTCGCTCCTGCGAACCCTCCCGAGGGATGCCCAGCGCCTCGTAGTCGGCCACCACAAAACCACGGCCGACGCCCAAGTCCACTCGCCCGTCAGACATCAGATCGATCATCGCCAGCTGCTCGGCGATCTCGATGGGCTGATGCAGTGGCAGGACGATGATCGACGTCCCCAGGCGAACTCGCTTCGTGCGCTGAGCCAGCGCCGCCAGCATGATCGGCGGCGAGGGAATGATGCCACCATAGGGATCGAAGTGATGCTCGTTGGCCCACAGCGCATCAAAGCCCAGTTCTTCGCTGTCAACCAGAAAATCCACGAAGCGCCGTGTGAATTCCCCGACGCTGCCGTCGACGTCCGGGAAGTACGTGGGCAGGCAGAAATGACCGAACTTCAAGAAAATCCTCCTGGCCCAGATGCGTCGGCTACTTTATCATGGCGAGGCGCCGAGGTATGCTGGCTCGCATCTTGCCGCTAGCGTCTGGCGGGGTAAGGAGGGTTAGAAGTGGCCAACATTGTCTTGGGTATCGGCTCCTCGCACACGCCGATGCTCAGCACCCCACCGGACAAGTGGAGCTGGCACGCCGAGCGGGACGCCGTATACCAGCTCCTCGGGACCGACGGTGAATATCACACGTTCGACGAGCTGGTCCGGGCTGCGCCGCCGACCATCGCCAAGGAGATCACGCCGGAGAAATTTCAGCAGCGTTTCGAAGCAAGCCAACGGGCCCTCGCCCGGCTGGGCCAGGCGGTCGACCAAGCTTCACCGGACGTGCTGGTGATTGTCGGCGACGACCAGGAGGAGCTGTTTCACGTCGATAACATGCCAGCATTCAGCGTGTATTGGGGCGACTTCATCTTCAGCTGTAAACCCGACCCGGAGGGGAAATCCAGGGCGCTCGAGGTGTCGTCTTGGGGCCAGTATCCGGACGAGCCGACCGAGTATCCCGCCGAGCCCAGCTTGGGTCGGCACATTATCGAGCGTCTCATCGAGGATTGCTTCGATGTCGCGCACTCGCGTGAGCAGCATGAAGGCCAGCCGATGAGCCACGCCTTTACATTCGTGCACCGCCGGCTCCTGACTGGACGGATCATTCCTGCAGTGCCGGTTTGGATCAACACCTACTACCCACCCAACCAGCCCCGGGTTGGCCGCTGCCTGGAGTTTGGCCGGTCGCTGCGTCGAGCCATCGAAAGCTGGGATCCTGGCAAGCGAGTGTGCGTGCTGGCGTCCGGCGGCCTCAGCCACTTTGTCATCGACGAGCAACTGGACCAGACAGTGCTGGCCGCCTTGCGGGACAAGGACTACCAGACGCTCACGAGCCTAGCGGAATCACGGCTGCGCTCGGGAAATTCGGAGACGAAGAACTGGGCGGCGCTACTCGGCGCGGTCGAGCATCTGGACATGCAGTGGTCGGAATACGTCCCCGGCTATCGTTCGCTCGCCGGCACCGGCTGCGCCATGGC
>DATGVV010000419.1:0-14206 GCA_035299885.1 Chloroflexota bacterium
GAGCAAGCCAGCGGCTAGGCAGGCGCATTTCGCGCCTCAGTCTAAACTGCCGCCATGCTCATTCAAGCCAACGGCGTCCGCCTGTTCGCGGTGGAAGCCGGGCAAGGCGATCCCGCGCTGGTACTGATCCACGGCAATGGCGGCGACCACACCGCCTGGCACGGGCAGATTGCCTACTTCTCGCCGATCACGCGCGTCATCGCCGTCGACCTGAGGGGCTTCGGCGGATCCGGCAAGGACCCGGAGGGGCAGTACACCCAGGACAAATTCGTGGCCGACACGGCCGCCGTCCTGAACGCCTCCGGCGTCCGCGGAGCCGTTGTCGCCGGCTGGTCGATGGGCGCTTCAGTGGCCGCCCGGCTGGCGGTGCAGCATCCGGAGCTCGCGGCCGCCGTGGCGCTGGTGGACCACAACGCCGGTGGCGTGCACGCCGAGCTTGGCATCCCCGAGCACGAGCGTTACGCCACAAAGCTGGTCGTTCAGGGCCTGGCCGAGGACTTCGAGGGACGCGGGATGCGGACGTTTGTCGACTCCTGGTTTCCGGAAAGCGGACCGGACGTCGACTTCCTGAAGCAGTGGCTGTGGGAGATGGGCCTCAAGACGGGCCGAGACGTGATCTACGGCATCCGCAGCATCGGGGTGAAGGAGGATCGGAAGGTCTGGCTGCAGCGCCTGAGCGTGCCGGTGCTCATCATGCAGGGCGGAGCCTCGTACCTGGGTGGCAAGCCCGTCGCGGCCTACCTCCGGAAGGTCATCCCGCACGCCCGGGTACACATCTTTGAGGGCCACGGCCACGGCCTCATGCTCACCGCCGCCGATGAGTTCAATGCTGTCCTGCACGAGTTCTGGCGCGAGGTGGCCGCGAGACCCTCACCCTAGCCTTCTCCCAGGGAGAGGGGATCAGCGCTGGTAGAGCGTCTTCGTGCGCTGTGCGTCGCCGCGGATAAGCGCCAGCGCCTCGCTCCGCTCGAGCGCGAGGAGCTGCTGGTAGGCCGCCTCGAGCTCGGCTTGCGCCTGTGCCTGGCCCAGGGC
Source organism: Chloroflexota bacterium (assembly GCA_035299885.1). Taxonomy (GTDB): domain Bacteria; phylum Chloroflexota; class JAJPGV01; order JAJPGV01; family JAJPGV01; genus DATGVV01. The sequence goes on from DATGVV010000419.1 coordinate 1,033, forward strand.
TTTCAGCCGCTCCGCCACGCCGGCCAGCGCGCCGCTGCTCTCCAGGCTGCGGACAGGGCCAAGCCACGGCGCGAGGGTGATGTTGTTCGGTAGGTCGAAGCGCGGTCTCAGGCTGCGCAACCTCTCGACGCGCTCCTGCGGCCCGGATACGAGCTCATCGGTGGTGATCAGCGGCCCTTCCGCGTCGTCACAGCGCAGATCGATGATGAGCGCGCGACCCAGGTAGGGCAAGTAGAGGCTGATTACCTGGGCCTCGCGCATATTGCGCAGCACCGACCGAGCGTTCCAGCGGAAGACGTTGTCCAGCATGGGCGACGCCATCATACGACGCTACAGTTTCTCAAGCATTGACATTGGGCTCGGCAGCATGCTACGTTTTGTCTGCGAACCGTAAGAGCTCGTAGCGAACAGGAAGGATTTGAACGAATGTCGGTAGCCACACCGAGCACCAATGTGGTGTTGACTCCTGCAGCCGCCCAGAAAGTGGCGGAGCTTATCGAAAAGGAAGGTCTGGCCGGTCAGAAAGATCTGCGCGTGTTCGTGCAGGGTGGCGGCTGCGCGGGCATGTCCTACGGCATGGTTTTCGACGAGCCCGACGAGGACGGCGACGACCTGGTCGTCGAGAGCAGCGGCGTGCGCGTCCTCATGGATGCCATGAGCGCCGGCGTGCTGAGCGGCACCGAGATCGATTACGTCGATGGCCTGATGGGCCAGGGCTTCACCTTCTCGAACCCGAATGCGAAAGGCTCTTGCGCCTGCGGCCACTCGTTCAGCACATCGAGCTCAGACGTGAAGTCGGGCGGCTGCGCGTCCGGCGGCTGCGGCCACTGAACCAAACCTAGCTTCCGGCAAAGCCCTCGCCAATCGGCGAGGGCTTTTTTTGGTGGCTAGACTCTCGACACATTGGTTAACCCCCAAGCGGGGCAGGCGCTCGAGCTGTTTCAGCAAGGGAACGGTTTAGCCCAACAAGGCCGGCTGCAGGATGCGGCCCAGTGCTTCCGTCAAGCCCTCGAGCTGGAGCCGCGGCTGGTAGAGGCGCAGTCAAATTTGGGTGCGGCGCTGAAGCTCCTTGGCCAGCTGGAAGAGGCGGAAGTCGAGCTGCGCGCGGCCATCGCCGCTAAACCCGACTACCTCGATGCACGCCTGAATCTGGGCAGCATGCTGGAGGCGCAGGAAAAGCTTGCGGAAGCACTGAAAGTGTTCGACGATGTCACCCAGCTGTGGCCTCAGGAGCCGGCGCCGTGGGTTGCGCTGGGGCACGTGCAGCTGTCACTCAGCATGTTCGACGAGGCCGAAGCCAGCTGCCGGCGTGCCCTCGAACGCGGCACCGCCCAGGCGGCTCAGGCCCACTCCAACCTCGGCGCCGCGCTGCATCAGCAGGGCCGGGTCGAAGAGGCTGAGGCCGCCTACCGGCGGGCGCTGGCGGCCGACCGCAACTTCGCGGTCGCTCACGCCAATCTGGGCACGTTGCTGGAGACGGTCCAGCGGTTTGAGGACGCGGTTTCCGCCCAGGAGCGCGCTGTCGCGCTGGAGCCGGCCAATCCGGACCGGCACTTCAACCTGGGGAACGCGCTGCTGGCGCGAGGGCGGCTGGAGCTGGCGGAGGCTTGTTACCGCCAGGCACTGGCTCTGCGGCCGGATTACGCCAAGGCGTACAGCAACCTGCTCATGACGGTGCAGTACCGCGCCGATCTCTCGCCTGAGGACATTTTTCGGGAGCACCTGGGCTTCGGCGCTGTCGTGCATCGGGCCGCGAGGCCCGCCCTGGTCCACGAGAATCAGCCCGATCCTGAGCGGCTGCTGCGCGTTGGGTACATCTCAGCGGATTTTCGCGGCCACGCGGTCGCGTCTTTCCTGACGCACGCGCTCGAGGCTCACGACCGCGAGCAAGTGGAAGTGGTGTGCTACTCGAACAGCCCCCGCACCGACGACGTGACCCGCCGCATCCAGGCAGCGGCTGACCGCTGGCGGGAGGTGCACGCGCTGGCCGACGCTGAGACAGTGGAGCTGATCCGGCAGGACGGTATTGACGTGCTGGTCGATCTCGCCGGACACACCGGTGACAACCGGCTGCCGGTGCTTGCGGCCAAACCGGCCCCGGTGCAGGTGACCTGGCTCGGCTACCCGGATACCACTGGGCTGGCCGAGGTGGACTACCGAATCACCGACGCCTGGGCTGATCCAGCTGGCCGATCCGATCAACTGCACACTGAGGGGCTGATTCGGCTGCCGAATGGGTTCTCGGCGTACGAGCCGCCGTCCGATGCTCCAGAGGTGTCGCCTCTGCCGGCGGCAGCTAACGGCTACGTGACGTTCGGCTCGTTCAACAACTTCAACAAGCTAAGCGAAGAGTGTTTGAGCCTGTGGGCGCGCATTCTCGCGTCCTTGCCCGGCTCGCGGCTGCTTCTCAAATGCAGCCAGCTGGATGATGCAGCGATTCGAGACGAGCTGCTGGAGTGGTTCACGGCGCACGGGATCGCCGCCAACAGGCTCGACCTTTTCGGCGCGGTCGCCAGTCAGCGCGAGCACCTCGCACACTACAGCCGCATGGACGTCGCGCTGGACCCGTTCCCCTACAACGGCGCTACCACCAGCTGCGAGGCGTTGTGGATGGGCGTGCCCGTGATCGCCCTCGAAGGCGACCGGCACGCCGGCCGGGTGGGCCTGAGCATGCTCACGCGTGTGGGACTGGAATACCTCGTTGCCTTGGGCCACGAGGAGTACCGCGCAAAGGCCGTCGCGCTGGCCGGTAACGTGGCTCGTCTGGAGCGGCTGCGGTCGACCTTGCGAGAGACTATGCGCCAAAGCTCACTGACCGATGGCCGGCAGCTGGTCCGCGACCTCGAAGCCGAGTTCCGGAAGATATGGCGGACGTGGTGCGCGTCAGCTCAAGCCGGCCGCCAGCTTTGAGCGCGCCCTTCTGCTAAACTCCCTCACGATGCTTCGGCGCCTGGCCCTCCTGGGGCTGGCGGTCATCCCCTTGCTGGCAGCCTGCGGGCAGCGTCCGCTGCTCAGCATTGGAGCCGATCACATCGTCGTCGAGCCGAACGCCGGCTTCGACGTGGAAGCCCACGATATTCCATACACCGTCGGCGCCCCTGCTCACGTGACCATCAGCCTGGTCCAACCCGATGGCCAGCGCATCCTGCTGCGGGACAACGATCGCGATGTAGACAGCTACGCCCTGCCGTTCGGCGGCGTGATCGAGGTGCCCGACAGCGACGACCGGCGCGTGCTTCAGAATGGCAGCTATAAGGTCGTCTTCCAGGCGCGTGGCCGTGATGGCCGGACTCTAGACCGGACCGTCGAGGCAATCGTCCAGAACGCTGATCCAGTGCCGCTGGAGATCAAGGACATTGCGCTCTCGCTGCCCAGCTTCTCACCCAACGGCCAGGGCGTACGCCAGATCAACGGCCGGCTGGAGAACCTGGACCAGACCACGATCAACTACTCCCTCAGTAAGGACGCGCACGTCTCGCTGTGGGTCATGGACAAGGACGGGAACCAGACGTCGGTGACGGCCGAGCCGCAGGCCAAGGCCGGGCTGCAGCGCTACGTCTGGACCGGCAAAGGCCCCAACGGCATCGCTCTTAAGAACGGCGACTACACGCTGCACATCAAGGCTGACGACGACTCCGGAAACGTCACCGAGAAAACGACCTCGGTTCAAATCGTCGACAGCGGCACACCCCAATTGCAAATCCTGTCGGCCCGATTTCTGCCGGCGGCAATCGGCATCGGCGGCGTGGTCCAGGTGGAGGTGACGGTCAAGAACATTGGCGACGTGCCGATCAAGACCCAAGGGCCGCCTCCGGGGACGATTTACAAGAGCAACTCCAGCTACACCGATCCCATCTTCAACAAGCCCGGCAGCCAGGAGCCGTCGTACGTCGACAAGCCCGGCCGCTGGCGCGTCGGCGTGCGCTGGACCAGCTCCGCTGGCCAGTATCCGGCGCGCTGGGCCTTTTTCGAGGACGACAATCGCGAGTTGAAGCCGGCCGAGGAGGTGACCGTGCGTGGTGGCATCCAGCTGCTCGCACCGCAGCCGCCGGAGCTCGATTTTTGGGCCACCATAGAGATGGGTGGCCTGGGCTTCACCGGCGAATACGGCCAGACCCACGTCATCGTCGGACGCTAGGCGCCCGGCGCCCGACCTATCGGTCGTGGTGGTCAGCTACAACGTGCGCGATTTGCTGGCCGCCTGCCTGCAGTCCGTGTATCGCCGGCAGCTGCGCCATCGTTTCGACGTGTGGGTGGTGGACAATGCCTCGAGCGACGGCTCGGTCGAGATGGTGCGTCAGCGTTTTCCGCGGGCGCAGCTCATCGCCAATGCCGAGAACGCTGGCTTCGCGGCCGGCAACAACCAGGCCATTCGCGCGTCCAAAGGACGCTACGTGCTGATCCTCAACCCCGACACGGAGATCCTGTCCGGATCGCTGGACCGCATGGTCGACTACCTGGACGAGCATCAGGACGCTGGTCTGCTGGGGGTGCGGCTGCAGTACGCTGACGGCTCTTTCCAGCACTCGTGCTTCCGGTTTCCGGGCCTGGCACAAGCCTTCCTCGACCTGTGGCCGCTGCACCCGCGGCTGCTGGACAGCCCCGTCAACGGCCGCTACCCGCGGCGCGCCTACGAGCACGAGATGGATGTGGACGTCTGCCTGGGCGCGTGCTTTATGCTGCGCCGCGCCACCGGTTTGGAGTTCGACGAGTCGTACTTCATGTACGTGGAGGAGATCGACCTCTGCTGGCGTCTCAAGCAAGCGGGCTGGAAGGTCCGCTACCTCCCGGAGTTGACGGTGCTGCACCATGCCGCCGCCAGCACGCGTCAGCGGTCCAAGGCGATGAAGGCCCAGCTCTTCCGCAGCCGCCGCCTGTTCAATCGCCGCTACCGCGGGCCTCTGTTCAACCTGGCCTGGGAAGCCCTCGTTACCCTCTCCCGCCGCGGCGGGAGAGGGCTAGGGTGAGGGAACCTTGACTCCCGCCGACAGCCTACCTCCAATCCTGGCAACGGCGATCATCTGGGTGGCCATCACCGCCGTGCTGCGCCAAGGCTGGCACAAAGGCAAGCTCAAACGCCCTTACCACCTCGATCTACTGGCCCTGGCCGCGCTCGGTCTCCTGAACGTCGCCTTCTTCTGGCAGGTGCTGTTCGATGGAGCCATGGTGCCGGCCGGGGGCGGCGACCTGGCCTCGTTCCTCTACCCCATGTACGGCTTCGCCTCCCAGGCGCTCCGAGCCGGGTACCTACCGTTGTGGAACCCGTACCTGTTCTCAGGCATGCCTTTCGCCGCCGACATCCAGAGCGGCCTCTTCTACCCGCTGAACCTGCTTTTCGAGCTGGCCGGCGGGCCCTTCAGCTACGTCAACATGCAGGCGCTGGCCATCGTCCACTACGCTCTGGCCGGCGCCTTCGCCTACTTGCTGGCTCGAAGCCTCGGCGTCAGCCGGCTGGCTGGGCTCATTGCCGGGCTGGTGTGGATGTGGTCCGGCTTTATGGTGGCCCAGCTGGGGCACCTGAACATGGTGGAGGTGGCTAGCTGGCTGCCCCTCGAGCTGCTGCTGCTGCGCCTGGCGCTCCTGGGCATTCGGCCGCTGCTAACCGTTCCGCTCACCAGCGCCGTCCTGGCCGTAGCCTTCTTCGCCGGCCATACCCAGCTCTTCCTGTACGAGCTGCTGGCGCTGGCGCTATTTGTCGCCTTTTATGGGGACTACAGGCGCTCGGTGCCCGTCCTCTCTGTCGTGTTTGCCGGCGCAGCCGTGCTGGCCGCGGTCCAGATCCTGCCCAGCCTGGAGCTGACCCGCCTTTCGCTGCGGGCCACCATCTCCTACCAGGAATCGACCAAGTTCGCGCTTGCGCCCGCCGGGCTGCTGACCCTGCTGGTGCCGCACTTCTTCGGTGAAAACGCGCGCAACTATTGGGGCTCCTGGACCACCACGGAGGTGTTCGGCTACGCCGGCATCCTGCCGCTGGTCATGGCCGCTGCCGCCGTACGCCTGCGACGGCAGACGGAGACGCGGTTCTGGTTGTGGCTGGCCGTGTTGGGCATCCTCTTATCCCTCGGCGAAGCCACGGTGCTGCAGGGCTGGCTGTACCGCTTCGTGCCGGCATTCGACAAAGTCCGCGCGCCGGGACGGTTCCTGGTGTACTTCGATCTGGGGATTGCCATGCTGGCCGCGTTCGGCTTGGACGCCCTGCGCGAGCCCCGCGCCCGCACGCGGCTGGTGCTCGCGCGGCTGCGGTTGCTGACCGGCGGCGCCGCGCTGGTGGTGCTGGTGATCGGCTTGCCGGCGGCGTACGGCATCCTGCTGACGCACCAGCACGAGGACGCCGTGATCTTTCACCGCCTCGAGGTGGCGGCCAGTGGGCTGGCCGTGCTGGCGCTCTTGCTGCTTGCCAGCCATGGCCTGCTGCACGCGAGGCGCCGCTGGAGCGCGGGGTTTGCCGCGGCGGCAATTGCGCTGGTAGTCGTGGATCTGGGCAGCTCCGGCTACGCCTTCAATCCGGGGTATGAGGACGTGATCGCGCCCTTTCACAAGCCGGCCATCGTCTCCTTCTTGCAGCGCGACCCGTCGGCGCGCATCGACACCGCCACCAACGTCGACGACGTCTTTGCGCCAGATCTGCCGATGCTGGAGCGGCTGCACAGCGTGTGGGGGCTGTTCAATCCCGTGCAGTTGGCCGACTACTACGACTACTGGAAGGCCTACATTCCTGGCCGCGACTCAAGCCTCTACGATCTCATCGGCGCCAAATACCTCCTGGCCAAGAAGGACACGCCGCTGGACGCCAAGTTCCAGCCCGTCCTAAGCGACGAGAAGCAGATGAACGTTTACGAGAACGACCGCGCTTTGCCGCGCGCCTTCGCGGTGGCTCGGTCGGCCGGCGGCACGCACCAGCAAGCGCTCCAGACGCTCCGCGCGGCATCGTTCGATCCGCGCACCGAGGCCGTACTCGAAGGCGGGCCCGCGCTGTCGGGCAGCGGCTTCTGGCCGGCAACCATCAGCGCGGAAGGGGACAACCGAATATCATTTGACATAACTGTTCCGCAGCCGGCCGCGCTGGTCGTCACCACTCCCTATTACCCCGGCTGGAAGGCCTCCGTGGACGGCCAGACAGCCGCGCTGTACCGCGCCGATTTCGCCTTTCAGGGCCTGGTGCTCCAGTCCGGGGCGCACCACGTGGCGCTGCGTTTCGATCCGGACATGTTCAAGCTGGGCGCGGCCATCAGCGCCATCGGCTGGCTCGCGGCGGCGGTCGCGATTGCGTTTGGTTGGGCGCGGCGATGGTAGGGCTCACGGCCGCGGTGATCGCTCGTGACGAGGAGGCCAACATCCTCCCTTGCCTGGACACGCTCACCTGGGCCGACGAACGGCTGGTGCTGGACGGCGGCAGCTCCGATCGCACGATGGAGCTGTGCCGGACGGCGGGCGCCCGCCTCAAGCAGCGGCCGTTCGATGACTTTCCTCATCAGCGCAACGCCGCCATGCATCTGGCTGCCAATAATTGGCTGCTGTTCGTCGATGCCGACGAGCGCGTCACGCCCGAGCTCGCCGCTGAGGTGCGCCAGACGGTCGAACGCCCCGATCACCACGGCTACTGCGTGCCTCGCTTCAATCACATCTTCGGCAAGGTAATCCACCACACTGGCTGGTATCCCGACTACCAGATGCGGCTGCTGGACCGCCGCCATGCACGCTACGACGAGGAGGTGCCGGTCCACGAGGTAGTCAAGCTGGATCGCGGACAGCCCGGCTACCTGCGCCAGCACCTGGTCCACTACAACTACGCCACGCTCGGCCAGTTCTTCGGCAAGCAGGAACGCTACAGCGATTTCGAGGCGCAGCAGCTGCGTGGCGCCGGCCCCGTGCGCTTGCGCAGCCTGTTCTCGATGCCGGCTCGCGAGTTCGTCCGCCGCTACTGGCGGCTGCAGGGCTATCGCGACGGCGGCCACGGCCTGCTCCTCAGCCTGCTGATGGCCTACTTCACCTTTCGGCGCTATCAAAAATGCTTCAGCTGAGCGTCATCGTCGTCAATTGGAACGTGCGCGACCTGCTGCGCGCCTGTCTGCGCTCAGTGGAGCGAGAACGTCATCCTGAGCGTAGCGAAGGATCTTTTTCGTCCCAACCGGGAAGATCCTTCGTCGCCGCGGCTCCTCAGGATGACATGCTCCCCGGCACCGAGATCATCGTGGTCGACAACGCTTCGTCGGACGGCTCCGTCGAGATGGTGCGCGGGGAGTTTCCGAACGCGCGGCTCATCGCCAACGCTGAAAACGCTGGCTTCGGCGCAGCCAACAACCAGGCGCTGTCGCAGAGCGAGGGCAAGTACGTCCTGTTCCTGAACCCCGATACCGAGCTTCGGCCGGGCGCCGTCCGCCGGCTGCTGGCGTTCATCGATCAGCGGCCGCGGGCGGGCTGCGTTGGGCCGCGTTTGCTGAACCCGGACGGCAGCACGCAGCCCTCACGCCGCGGATTTCCGGGCGTGGGCACGTTCTTCGTCGAGAGCACGGTCCTGCAGCGCTATCTCGGCAGCCTACCGGCACTGCAGCGCTTCTATCGCGCGGAGCTGCCGGAGGATGAGCCGCAGCAGGTCGATTGGCTGGTCGGCGCCTGCCTGCTGATGCGGCGCGGCGCCTTAGACGAGGTCGGCGCCTTCGACGAGCGCTTCTTCATGTACTCCGAGGAGATGGATCTGTGCTACCGGCTGCGCCGGGCCGGCTACGAGATCTGGTTCGTGCCCGAAGCGGAAGTGCTGCACCATGAGGCGGCCAGCAGCAGCCAGGACCTGTTCCGGCGCAACGTGAATTTCCACGAGAGCCGCTATCGCTTCTTCCGCAAGCACCATGGCCTCGCGCCCGCGTTGGCGCTGCGCTGGTTCGTATTCGGCACATTCGTGTTTCAGCTGGCGGAGGAAGCCGCCAAGTTCCTCCTGCAGCCGGCCAAGCGCCAGCTGCGGCGCGACCGCGTGCACCTCTACAGCCGGATCGTGAAGTGGTACCTGTCCGCGTCCTGATGGTGAGCGGCGAGTTCCCGCCTCAGCACGGCGGCCTCGGCGATTACACCAACCTGCTGTGCGAGCACCTGGCGCCGCTGGGCATAGAGGTCGGGGTCGTCACCTCCAAGGCGGCCGGCGAGACGGCCCGCGGCAAGGGTTTCCCCGTGGCGCCGGCCGTCAATCGCTGGGACTTCTTCTGCTGGCCGGAGCTGGGCAAGCGCATCCGGACCATGCACGCGAACGTCATCCACGTCCAGTACCAAACGGCGGCCTACGGGCTTCACCCGGCCATCAACCTGCTGCCGCTGGCGCTGCGAATGGCCAAGAATCCGGCCAAGGTCGTGTTCACGTTCCACGATCTCGAGGCGCCCCGCCAGCCCTGGCTGCGCGGTCCGGCCCGACAGATGGCTATGCGCGCCGGCGAGCGGAAATGCGACGCTTTCGTGGCCACGAACGGCGCTGATTTCCAGCAGCTCATGGCCGCTGAGCCCGGGCCGCCCTGGGCCCGCTACCATCTCATCCCGATTGGGGCCAACGTGCCGAAGCGGCCGCCGCCGCGCTACCAACCGCAGCAGGTGCGGAAAAAGCTTGGGGCTGGGGCTCGCACGCTGCTGCTGAGCCACTTTGGGCTGCTGAACCAGAGCAAAGGCCTGCAAGACTTGCTGGTCGCCATGAAGCTGCTGTTGGAGCAGGGCCATGACGTGCGACTGACGCTCGTCGGCGGCACGACCGGCAGCTCCGATGTGACGAACGTCCCCTTCGCCAACCAGGTCCGCGCGCAGATCGAGCAGCTCGGTCTCAGCGGCCGCGTTCAGGAGACCGGCTTCTTGTCGCCCGAGGAGGTCAGCGCGCATCTGCTGGCCTGTGACGTGTGCGTGCTGCCCTATCGCGACGGCGCCTCGTTCCGCCGCGGGACGCTCATGGCGGCGCTGGAGCACGGCCTGTGCGTCCTCACCACTCGTCCAGCTGAGGCGGACCTGGTCGATGGCCAGAACGTCCGGCTGGCCGATCCGGGCAACCCCATCGCCCTCGCCCGCGTGCTCGACGAGCTGGCCGACGACGAGGTCAGCCGCCGCCGCCTAGGCATCGAAGCCGCCAAGCTCGCGCAGCGCTTCAGCTGGCCATCCATCGCCGAGAAGCACCTGGCGCTCTATCTGGACGTCCTCGAGGAGTCGGTCGGTTGATCTCCCTCTCCCTGCGGGAGAGGGCTGGGGAGAGGGCCCCCAAGGCCGGTCTGGCCGTCCTCACTGGCCTGGCTGCCGGAGGCTTCGTCGCCGCGGTCACGCCGGCCTACGCCCTGCTGGGCCTAGCCGCGCTCGGCGTCACCATTGGCGCTTGCCTGCTGCCGGTTGGCCGCTTCTGGCTGCTCGCCGGCGTGGTCACCTTGCTGCCGTTCGCGGCCGTGCCCCGGCTGGGCATCCAGCCCACGCTGCTCGACGGCATCCTTGGCCTGCTGCTGCTCGTCGCGCTGGTTCGCGCGCTGCTGCGGCTGCAGCGCGGCGTGCGCACGCCGCTGGACCTGCCCATCGTGGTGTACCTAGCCCTGTGCTGCGTCTCGTTTGTGTTCGGCTCAGCCTACGGCATGACCAGCGAGACGGCCAAGTACTTCCTGCGCGTCATGGCCGCCATCGTGCTGTTTTTTGTGCTGACCAACGGCCTGACCACCCGGCGGAAGCTGGCCAGTTTCGTCGATGCGCTGGTGCTCGGCAGCTTTGGCTCGGCGCTGCTGGCCATCTTGCTGTATCTGGCCGGGCAAGACGCGGCGGCGCGGGTGCTGTCCGCGCTCGGGCCGCTGGGCTACCCAACCGACCCGAACGACATCCTGCGCTTCATTGCCAGCACCACCATCTGGCGCGCGACCTCAACGTCCGTCGATCCGAACATCTTCGGCGGCCTGCTGATGATCGGCATGCTGCTGCTGCTGGGCCGCCTGCTGGCGCAGCCCTCGCGCAAGCGCTGGCTGGCTGGCGGTGTCGCGCTGGCCATCATGGGCTGGGCGCTGCTGCTGAGCTACTCGCGCGGCGCCTGGGTCGGGCTGGCCGCGGGCGTCGTGTTATGGGCACTGATTCGCTACCGCAAGGCGCTGCCGGTGGTAGCCCTGGCGGCAGTGATCGCCGTATTCGCCCTGTCCGGCACCGATTTTGGCAAGCACTTGGTGTCCGGCTTCCTGGTGGAGGACAAGGCCTCGGCCATGCGCCTGGGCGAGTACAAGGACGCCGTGAATTTCATCGGCGAGTACCCTTTCTTCGGCGTGGGCTTTGGCACCACGCCGAATGGCAGCTCGGCCATCACACCGGAGGCCGACATCTATGTGGGAGTCTCCAATATCTACTTGCTGATGGCGCTGGAGGTTGGCCTGGTGGGCCTGGCCGGGTTCGCTCTTGTGCTGGGCACCCTGGCCGTGTGGAGCTGGTGGCGTTACCGCGAGGCTGACGAGGAGGGCAGAGCCTGGCTGGCGACTGGATCAGCCGTCCTGTTCGCTGCCGGGGTGGCCGGCATCGCCGACCACTACTTCTTTCGTTTCCCGCACATGATCGCCCTCTTCTGGGCGCTGGTCGCAATCCTGGCCATCGCGGCTCGCCTGAGCCAGCCGGCGCCAGCTACTCGAACAGGGTAGCGACGAACCGGTCGGGGTCGAACGGGGCGAGATCGCCCAGCTTCTCGCCGGTGCCCACGAACTTGATGGGCAGGTCCAGCTCGTCGCGGATGGCGAAGATGATGCCGCCCTTGGACGTGCTGTCCAACTTGGTGACGATAAGGCCGGTCACGGGCACCGTCTCGGTGAATTGCTTGGCCTGCATCAGAGCGTTCTGGCCATTGGTGGCGTCCAGGATGAGCAGCACCTCATGCGGTGAACCCGGCAGCCGCTTGTCGGCGACCCTGGCGATCTTACGCAGCTCCTCCATGAGATTGAACTTAGTGTGCAGCCGGCCGGCGGTGTCGGCCATGACGACGTCGGCGCCGCGCGCTTCCGCGGAGGCGATGGCGTCGAAGATGACCGCGCTCGGATCGGAGCCGGGCTGGTGCGCGACGACGGGGACGTTGGCCCGAGCACCCCAGGCTTGGAGCTGCTCGATGGCCGCCGCCCGGAAGGTGTCCCCGGCCGCCAGCACCACCTGGTGGCCCTCTGATTGCAGGTAGGTGGCCAGCTTGCCGATGGTGGTCGTCTTGCCGACGCCGTTTACGCCCACAACCAGCATCAGGTTCAGCGGGTGGTCCAGCTTGAGGCCAACCTGCTCGTCCGCCAAGAAACCGGCCATCTCGTCCTGGAACGCCTCGCGAGCCTCGTCGATAGTGCGAATGCCCTCGGCCTCCACACGCTCCCGCAGCGCCTCGATCAGCCGCTGGGTGGTCATCACGCCCACGTCGGCCTGGATGAGCAGCTCCTCCAGCTCCTCGTAGAAGTCCTCGGTGATCTCGCTGCCCCGCGAAAACAGGCCCTTGATGTGCGAGAAGAACCCGCCGCGCGTTTTCTCTAGGCTGCTTTCCAGCGAGGCCTCGCGCTCCTCCTCCTGCTCCTCGAGCGCCAGCTCGTCCTCAGGCGCTGCCGCGAGCGCCTCCTCGGCCAGCTCGTCGACGTCGACAGGCGCGCCTTGCGTGGTAGCCTCTTCGGCCTCGACGGTCTCAGCGTCGCGGTCGCGGCGGAACCAGTTCAGCATGGGAGTCGGCGTAGGCGTCAGGCGTCAGTGATCGGATGAACGAGGTAAGCATCCGTTTCACTTCCTGGGTCCATTGTCAGCGATTCGTATGTCGAGGTTTCGAGAACGCCGGTGTCGTCCCAGACCTTGAGATCCCGGAAGCCCTGCAACTGACGACTGACGACTGACGACTGACGTATCGGCGCTAGCGCCGATACGTATGGACCGAGCCATCGTTGATCGGCTCGTTGATGAAGATCTCGCCGTTGCGGATCTTCAGGTTGAAGGTGCAGTTGGGATTGGTGCAGACCCAGGCTTTGTACTCGATGGTCGCGCCCTGGTTACCAAAGTCGGATAGCGGCACGAGGTCCCCAACGTCGCACTTCTTGCACTTGGGGAAACTGAACTCGGCCATCGACTTGCCCCTTCCAGGCCGCCTGGCTCGCCATGCGGGGGCAGGCGCAGCCCTACTCCCGCCCCCCGAAGTTGGTCGAGTATACCACTGAGTGCTAGGATCGACCGCCTAGGCAGGCAGCCA
>DATGVV010000420.1:0-11919 GCA_035299885.1 Chloroflexota bacterium
CTCAGCCGGGCCGCGCTGCGCGGCGGGCGGTTCCAGGCGGCAGTCTCCGCCGGCGATCTCGTGGCAGCGGTGCTGACCGGCCTGCGAGCGGGCCAGCGCAGCTTCATCTACGGCCACCACAACGACCTGGACACCACCGGCCACGTGCGGGGCGCCAGCTCCGACGCCTGGCGCTTTCAGCTGAGCCAGATCGATCGCTTATGCCAGACGCTGGCGAACAACCTGCCGGCCGGCTGCACGCTGGTGATCACAGGCGACCACGGCATGGTCGACCTCACGCCGGAGCAGCGCCTGGACCTGGACGACCACCGCCAGCTAGCCGATGGCGTGCGCGTCATGGCCGGTGAAGGCCGCGCCCGTTACCTCTACACCAGGGAGGGCGCCGAGCAGGACGTGCTGGCGGCCTGGAAGGCGAGCCTGGGTGACCGTATGTGGATCCTCAGCCGCGAAGAAGCCATCGCCGCCGGCTGGTTCGGCCCGGATGTGCTTGACGATGTCCGAGCCCGCATCGGTGACGTCATCGCCGCCGCCTACGGCCCGGTCGGCATCTTCCAGCGCTCGGTAGACTCCGGCCAGGCAGGCCTCGTCGGCCACCATGGCTCGCTCACCCCGGAAGAGCAGCTGGTGCCGCTGCTGACCGTCAGCCGCTAGCTTCCAGCTTATCGACGCGGTCGCGGAGCTTGCGGTTGTCCTCGGCTTGTTCGTCGAGGCGCTCGCGGAGCTGGCGCAGCTCGTCCTCGCGATCCTGGCCCTCACGCAGCGCTCGCAGGGCCTCGCGCGCCGATCGGCGAATGCGCTCGTCCACGTCGCGCTCGGTGGCGCGCTCCAGCGCCGGGATGGCCTCCGCCTTCTTGCGCTTGCGCAGCACCGTAACGGCCGCTGCACGGGCGAAGCGCGAGGGGATGCGCTGGTCGTCCAGCAGGTCGCACAGCGCGTCGTCCACGCGCGAGTCCTTCTCACCCAGCTTCTCCAGGGCGCGCACCGCGGCCGCCCGGACCATGTTTGGCTTGCCGTAGCGCAGCCACTCCAGCGCCAGGTCCACAGCCCGATCGTCGCGCAGCTCTTTGAGGCCATCGAACACCGCCTGGCGAATGACTTCGTCGTGCGACTCACGCTCGAGGCCGCCAACGATGGTCTCGTAAACGCCGTCCTGGCGGGTTTTGCCCAGCGATCGGAAGGCCTCGGCTTCGACGAAGTAGCTATCGTCGCCCTTGACCGCCTTCTCCCGAAGGGCCTCCTCGACGTCGGGCTCGTGAAACGCGCCCAGGGCCTCGGCCACGCCGCGCCGAGCTTTGGGATGGGGCAACTCCATGGACCCCAGCAGCGCCTCCTTAGCGCCGCTGGTCTTCGCGTCGGCCAGCGCCTTGGCTATCTGGCACTGGGCGCCCCAGAAGGTGTCCTTCTGGAGCGCTGCCGCCAGCGCTGAAACGGACTCGCGGTCCGCTTTCTTGCCCAGCTCCCGGGCCGCTTCGATGCGCAGCAACACGTCCTCGTCCTCAGCCAGCTGACGCCGCAGCAGCCCGCCAGGAATCTCGAAATCCGCCGTCTTGAGCACCAGCTGGCCGCCGGGCGCGAAGCGCACCCGCTTCGGCTCCCGATCGAGGTGCACGGCGAACGTCCGCTCGGCCGCATCAAGCCGCACCGGCACCGTGCGGCCATCGAAGCCGATGTTGAAGTCAAGCGTGTACTGCGGCGTGCCGTGGCTGGTGTCCTGCGTCTGTTTGACGCTCAAGCTGGCCAGCTTGGCCTTGGCGTCCCAGCCGTAGCTCACCTTCAGGGTTGGATGCCCTGGCGAGAACACCCACTGCTGGAAGAGGCCCTCGAGGTTGCGGCCGGTCACGTCCTCAATCGCGCGCTGCAGGTCGTACGTGACCACGTTCCCGCCGCGGTGCTGTTCCAGGTAGCGCTTGACCGATGCCCACCAGGCTTCGTCGCCAAGCGTGAGGCGCAGCATATGCAGAACCATGCCGCCCTTCTCATAGAGGTGCCTGTCGAACACGTCCGACGGCTCGCGGTAAATGTTGGTGGCGATGGGCCGCTGATATCGCTCGCGCGCTTCTCCGAGGTACGACCGCAGCAGTCCGAAGAGGTCATACAGGAACTCGTCCCGCCCCAAATGATGCTCGCGCCACAGCGCCTCGCAATAGGTGGCGAAGCTCTCGTTCAGCCAGGCATGGCCCCAATCGCGGCAGGTCACGAGGTCCCCGAACCACTGGTGGGCCAGCTCGTGCGACACCAGCGGGTCGCTGGAGAAGTCGAGGTGCGCACGAGCATCGTGCAGCGTGCGATCGGTCTGCGTCGTCGCTGAGGTGTTTTCCATCCCGCCGTAGACAAAATCGGCCACGGCAACCTGGGCGTACTTGGCGTACGGATAGCGCACGCCGGTGGCGCTGGAGAGGAAGTCCATCATGGCCGGCGTATTGCCAAAGGCGCGGCGGCCATCCTCCTCGCGGCCCGGCTGCACGAAGTAGTAGACCGGGACGTCGCGCCAGCGGTCCTCAATCTGGCTGAACTGCCCGGCCACGAACGTCATGAGATAGGCGGGATGCGGCACGTCCTGCTTGAAGTGCCAGCGCCCACCTTCCTGCGAGACGAGCTCGCCATTGGAGATGACGGTCAACCCCTCGGGCACAGTCGCAATGAGCTCCGTCGTCAGCTTCTGGTTTGGGAAGTCGAAGCTGGGAATCCAGTAGCGCGTATCCTCCGCCTGGCCCTGCGTCCAGATCTGCCGTGGCCGCTCCGGATAGGCCTCATCCGGCTCGTTGAAGTACATGCCCTTGCGAGGCTCGGCCACATAGCGGACGGCCAGTGTGATGGTCGCGGCGTCGCCCTCGAGCTCGACGCGCAGCTTGCCGTCGTCGTGGCTCCAGTCGCGGGCCGGGCTGACTTCCAGGATGTCCATCTCGGCCGCGTCCAGGACCACCTCGGACAGATCTTTGAGGGCGGTGGCCCGCCGCAGGCTGTAGGTGGCCGTGCCCTCTACCCGCTTGCGCTCAGGATCAACCTCGATCTCCAGCTTCAAGTGCTCGGCGCGATAGCACCGATCGGGCGCGTAATGGGGCGTGTCGCCAGGCAGATTGAACGCGTGCTGCTCGAGCATGCCTTCAATGGTATGGCTAGGGAATGGCTAGCATCCACGACTTCTGGCAAGCCCAGCCTTGATAGGCTGAGCAGCGTGGACACGCGCCTGGACCACGTCATGATCGTGGTTCGCGACCTGGAGCGCGCGGCGGCGATCTACGGCGCGCTCGGGTTCCGGGTGATCGACGGCGGGCGCCACACGGGGATGGGCACCTACAACAAGATCATCCGCTTCGGGCTGGATTACCTGGAGCTGCTGGCGGTCTACTCCGAACAAGAGGCCGCCCAGTTCCAGAGCCGCCGACGCATCATGGAGTTCCTGCGCGAACGCGAAGGCGCCTTCACCTATGCGCTGGCGGTTCGCGGCATGCCGCCAGATGCGCCGGCCGGCGAGGACCGCGAACGCAAGCGCCCGGACGGCACGGTTCTGCGCTGGCGCACCGGCTACCAGAACCTCATGGGCGAGCAGCCGCTGCGGCCGTTCCTCATCGAGTGGGAGGAACCCGACGAAGAGCTGCTGGCCCGCTACCAGCGCGAGGGCGAAGCCGGCGGCCAGCCCAATGGCGCTCTCGCCTGGACGGCCATCACCATCGGCGTGCCTGACGTCGCGGCGGCTCGAGCCGCCTACCGAGAGATGCTCGGCATCGACCAACCGCCAGGGGTCACCTTCACATCAGGCGATGGCATCCAGCGGCTAACCATCCACACCTCCGGCGAGCCGCGCCTCATCCCGGCCAAGGAGGCCTGTGGAGTCGAGATTGAGCTAGTCCGCTAAGACTCGCGGCAAGACCTCGTTGACGACTTTGTCGAACTGGGTCTTCTGGTCCCAGGAGCAGAGGCGGAGCGTGATCTCGCCGATGCCGGTGCGGT
This sequence comes from Chloroflexota bacterium, assembly GCA_035299885.1. Lineage (GTDB taxonomy): Bacteria > Chloroflexota > JAJPGV01 > JAJPGV01 > JAJPGV01 > DATGVV01. Next base: position 3,952 of record DATGVV010000420.1, read on the forward strand.
TCCAGGCGCGGAGATGCTCGACGCATTCGTCCACGCTGCCGAGGGCGCACCACTGTTCGATGCGCTCGGGCGTGAAGTTGGCCGTGTAGTACAGGTCCAAGAACTTCTTGGTCTCCGCCATGGCCGCGTTCCGGTCCGGGTTGACGTTGATGTTGTGGTACAGGCAGGTGTTCTCGATGCTGAGCTGGCGCCCTTCCTGTTGGGCGTACTCCGCCACGCGGCCCCAGCGGCGGACGAACTCGTCTGGCGGGATGCTGTGCGTCATCCAACCATCGGCCAGGCGTGCTACGCGACGAAAGGATCGCTCCAGCGCCCGATCGTCGCCGCCCACCGTGTGGGGGTTGTTGGCGATCCAGATTGGGGGCGGCTTCTGCTGCGGCTTGGGCAGCAGTTCGTAGTCCTCGAAGTTCCAGATCTGGCCGCGATGGTTCACCCGTTCCTGCGTCCACAGCTCGCGCAGCGTCTGGATGCCTTCCTCGAAGCGCGGCAGCCGCTGCGATCGCTCGATTTCCAGGATGCGCGACTCGGTGCCCCAATCGCCGTTGCCCGCCCCGCCCAGGCACACGCACAGCACCGTGCGGCCGTTGGCGATCAGGTCCAGGCTGGCCCATTGGATGGCCAGCGGCACCGGATGCCGCGTGGTGAAGCTGGCAAAGCAGGCCGGCCCCAGCCGCACCCGCTCGGTCACGGCGGCAATGGCCGACAGCAGCGTGATCGATTCCAGCCGCGGCTTGGCCACCAGACTGTCGCCGACCCATATCGTTTGCCACAACCCGGATTTCTCGGCCTGCTGCGAGATCTCGAGCAGCTGCTTCGGCGTCGTCGCCCCAAACAGCACTCCGCGGTTGGGCAGGGTTAAGCCGAATTTCATAGTGGATGACACACATGTCATTCCGAGGAGCGCCAGCGACGAAGAACCTTCCCGAAGGCACGAAGAAGGTCCTTCGCTGCGCTCAGGATGACATCTAGAGGATGGCCTCCTTAATTCCGTATTTCTGCCACTGCGCGGCCACGCGGTCCAGGTGCTCCTTGGGCGGGACTGCCAGCGGCGGGTAGCTGTGCTTCCTCGTGGCGTCGACGCCCACCTTGGAGCTGCGGCGGCGCAGCGGCGATTCGTTCGGCACGCTGTAGTCCGCCTGCGAAGGATCGAGCGTGAGCGCGTCGGTGTCGGTGTAAACCCGCACGTCGGAGGCCGGCTGCATGTGGAAGCTCATGGCCCAGTCCACCTGGAATGGATCGCGGATGTCGACGTCGTCGTCGACGACCACGGTGATCTTGCCGAACACGTCGTGCAGCGACCAGGCGCCCCACATGGCCTTCAGCGGCTGGCTGTGGTTCTGCTTGGCCAGCGAGATCAGCAGCAGGCCAGTCGAGCCGCCGCTCTCGGGCAGGTGCACGTCCTTCACCGGCAGGCCGAGCTCGTCGCGCAGGTGGCGGAAGATCATCGACTCGCGGCCAATCTGCTTGATGCAGCTCGACTCGCTGGGCGGCATCTGGCTCATGAACGCCTGATAGATGGGCTTGCGCCGGGTGGTGATGCAGCTCACCTCGATGTAGGGGTGGTTGCCGCCCGTGCCCATGTAGCCGGCGTACTCGCCGAACGGTCCCTCCTGCTCCCGCCCGCCCGGCGGGATATGGCCCTCGATGACGATCTCGGCCGTGGCGGGCACCAGCAGGTCCACCGTCTTGCCGCGCACCACGTCCACCGGCTCGCCGCGCATGCCGCCGGCCACGGCCAGCTCGTCCACGCCATAGGGAAAGGGCGTGACCGCGGCGAGGCCAATTACAGGGTCGGTGCCGAACGCGATGGCCACCTCGGTGGGCTTGCCAAGCGCGTCGTTCTTGCGGATGTGGTGGTTCATGTTGCGCGGCGGGTTGATCATGATCCCCAACCGGCGGGCGCTCTTCTCCTGGACGCGATACGTGCCCACGTTCTGCACGCCCGTTTCAGGGTCCTTAGAGATGACGAACGGCGAGGTGTGGTACGGCCCCGGGTCCTGGCCCACGGTCCAGACCGGCACCGGCAGCTTGACGCGCTCGACGTCGGCATCGCAGCAGACCTCCTCCTGGCACACGCCCTCGCTCACGACCCGCGGCTCGATCGGGTGCGCCGTGGCCTCCGCCCAACGGTCTAGGGCCTGCTCGATGGGGCACTCCATGGCCAACGAGTAGATGCGTCGCGAGCCGCCCAGCACGCCGACCACCAGCGGAATGTCGTGGCCCTTGACGTTCTCGAACATCAGCGCCGGCCGCTTCTCCTGCGGGATGCGGCGAAACGTCTGGCGCGCGACGGCCGAGATCTCCCAGTCCTTGTCCACTTCCGCCGTGACGTGGCACAGCAAGCCAGCCTCGTCCAGGCGGTCCAGGTAGTGGCGAAGGTCCCGATACGGCATGTTCAGGCCATTCTACGGGCTCAGGTCCCGAGCAGAATTAGCCAGTGCGCAGCAGCTGCCTCGGGTTCTCTTCGAGGATGGTCCGGTTGCTTTCGTCGCCGAGATTCGCGGCCTCAACCGAGGCGACCGGGTCCGGATCGCCGATTGGGAAGGGGTAATCCGAACCGAGGACCACGCGCTCGACGCCGACCAGATCGCACAGCATGCGGATCGCGGGTGGCGTCATCACGCAGGTGTCGTAGTAAAAGCTGCGCAAGTAGTCGCCGGGCGCGCTCTTGGCCATGGCGGCGCCTGGGTGGCTGCCGATGACGTAGCTCCGGTCGAAACGGCCACTCTGGAAGGGCAGGAAGCCGCCACCGTGGACCAGCACCAGCCGCAGACGGGGGTGGCGGTCCAGGACGCCGGCCAGGATCATCCGGCTGGCAACCAGCGTGGTGTCGATCAGCCGGTGCCACAAGTTGCCGAACTCGGCCGAGTCGGGGATGCTGCTGGCCGGGCCGATCGTCGGCGGGTGCAGCACGATCGTTGCGCCCAGGTCCTCGGCTGCCGACCACAGCTCGTCCAGGGCAGCATCCCAGAGATTGGTGGTGCCGGGATTGGTCGAGATCATGACCCCTGGCAGCTTGAGCTCCTGGACCAGCCGGCGCAGCTCTCGCGTGCTTGCCGCGCCGTCGCCGAACGGCAGCGTGCCCAGCCCGATCAACCGCCCGCGAGAGCCGGCGCAGGCCTCGGCCAGGGCATCGTTCAGCACCTTGCTCCAGTCCGCGGCCGCGGAGCCGGCCAGCTCGTAGCCTTGCAGGTCGAGCCAGGGCGAAACCACCTGGCCCCGCATGCCGTGATCGTCCAGCCAGCGGACCCGCTCGTCGAAATCAAGCATCTTGGCCGCCAGCGGTCGCAGCCTCTTGCCGCCGGGCATGGACACCACCGGCCCCTGCTCGCTATCCGCCACGGCCAGCCCGCCGTAGAGCTGGCCGTGGCGACGGATCTCGTCCAGCACCGCGCGGGGGATACCATGGGCGTGGACGTCGACCGCAGCGTGATCAGCCATCGCCGCTGAGGCTAGCATGACCCTTCCGGTGCAGGCCGTCACCTTCGACCTGTGGCAAACGCTGATGCACGATACCAAAGAGCAGGCCCAGCGGCGGGCTCAGTTGCGCGCCGAGCGCATGCACCAGGCGCTGGCCGGGGCCGGCATCGAGATCAGCCGAGAGGAAGTCGAGACCGCTTGCCGCGACGTGTGGCAAACCTGGCAAACGACCTATTGGGACAAGCTCATAGACCCCGGTTTCGATGCCCAGCTGGAGTGGCTGCGGCAGCGCTTTGGCGGGCCTGAAGACGCATTCGAGCTCAGGGGCGAGCTGCGGGCAGGCTACGTGGAACCCATCTTCGCCATCCCGCCGCGGCTGGATCACGAGGCTATCACGGCGCTCACCCGCCTGGAAGCGCGAGGCCTGAAGCTGGGGCTCATCTGCAACACCAGCGTCACGCCGGGGTTCGCGCTGCGGCGGCTGCTGGCCGGCTGGGGCCTGGACCGGCTGCTGACGGTCCAGCTGTTCAGCGACGAGCTGGGCATCCGCAAGCCCGCGCCCGAGGTCTTCCGTGAAGCGGCACGGCAGCTGGAAGTGGACGTCTCGGCCATGCTGCACGCGGGCGATCGCGCCGACGTCGACGTGCAAGGAGCGCTCGACGCGGGCGCGCGGGCCGTTCTAGTGGACCCGGACATGCCGTTAAGCAAGCTGGTTGTTACAATTACGTCAAGCTGAGGAGAAGGCGAATCTCTAAGGTCGCATGCCTCGAAGCCCGCACGGACTTCGGGGTTTTTATGTCAGAGGCGCTGGAGCTGGCGGCGCGGGCCCGCGGGCGCACCAGTCCCAACCCCATGGTGGGCGCTGTGGTCGTCCGGGATGGCCAGATCGTTGGGCGCGGCTATCACCATCGGGCCGGCGAACCTCATGCGGAGGTGCTGGCGCTGCGCGAAGCCGGCGAGCTGGCCCGCGGGGCGACCCTGGTGCTCACGCTCGAGCCCTGCTCCCACGTTGGCCGGACGCCCCCCTGCGCGCCATTCGTGGCCGACAGCGGCGTGGCCGAAGTGTACGTCGCCATGGAGGACCCCAACCCGCTGGTCGCCGGAGCCGGCCTGCGCCTCCTCGAGCAGCGCGGCGTGGCCGTGCACGCTGGGCTCATGGGGGAACACGCTCGGAAGCTCAACGAGGCCTTCGTCAAGCGCGTCACCACCGGCCTGCCCTTCGTTGAATTGAAAGTGGCTATGACGCTTGACGGCAAGATCGCCACCAGCAGCGGCCGCTCGCGCTGGATCTCCGGCGAGACCGCTCGGGCCTGGGTCCACCGTCGGCGCGACCAAGCCGACGCTGTCCTGGTGGGCGCTAACACCGTCCGGCTGGACAACCCGCAGCTCACCGTCCGCCCTGCCCCCGCCGACGGCCGGCAGCCGCTCCGCTGCGTCGTCACCGCCTCCGGCAATCTGCCAGCCGAGGCCGCCCTGCTGAGTGACGAGGCCGAGACCATCGTGTTCCATCCAAGCGATGTTCCTCTCCCACCGCGGTGGGAGAGGCTAGGTGAGGGCACCTCGAGCACCGCCGAATGCAACCCTCACCCTAGCCCTCTCCCAGAAGGAGAGGGAATTGACCTCGAAGCAGTCCTCCGCCGCCTGGCCGACCGCGGCGTCAACGACGTCCTCGTCGAAGGCGGCGCCCGCCTCAACGCCACTCTTCTCAACGCTGGCCTCGTCGACCGCGTGAGCTCCTTCATAGCGCCCAAGCTCTTCGGCGGCGATGCCCCAAGCGGCTTCGCCGACCTAGGCGTGCTCGATCCCAACGAGGCGATCCGCCTCGAAAACCTCGAAGTCTCACAAGTCGGCGACGACTGGCTGTTCCAGGGAAGGCCGGCGCGCTGATGTTCACCGGCATTGTCGAGGAGCTGGGCACCGTGGCCGCCCTCGAAGTGAGCGCCAGCGGGGGTCGCCTGACCCTCCATGCCCCCAAGGTGAGCGACGGCCTCAAAGTGGACGAAAGCGTCGCCACGAATGGTGTGTGCCTTACCGTCGTGGCCGTCAACGGGCAGCAGTTCGAGGCCGATCTTGCGCCCGAGACGCTGTCGCGCACCAACCTCGGCGGCCTGAAGCAGGGGGACCGCGTCTGCCTGGAGCGCAGCGTGACACTGTCCACCAGGCTGGGCGGCCACCTGGTGCAGGGCCACGTCGATGGCACGGCCACCATCACGAAGATCCAACCCGAGGGCATCCAGCGGAGTGTGCATTTCGAGGCCAAGCCGGGTATCCTGCGCTACATCGTGGCGAAAGGCTTCGTGGCCCTGGACGGCGTCAGCCTGACGGTGGTGGACTGCGACGATCGCAACTTCAGCATCGCGCTGATTCCGCACTCGGCCGAGCTGACGACGCTCGGCTTCAAGCGCGAGGACGACGTGGTGAATGTTGAGGTCGACCTGATCGCCAAGTACGTCGAGCGCTTCCTCGAGGCCAAGCCCTTCACTCCGTTCGAGGGCAGGCATGGCTAAGCCGCCCTTCGCCAGCGTCGAGGAGGCTCTCGAGGATTTCCGCGCCGGCCGCATGCTGGTCGTGTGCGACGACGAGGATCGGGAGAACGAGGGCGACCTGACCATCGCCGCCGAGAAGGTCACGCCGGCCGACATCGCCTTCATGGCCACCCACGGCCGCGGGCTCATCTGCGTGCCCCTGACCGAGGAGCGCTGCGATGAGCTGCAGCTTCCGCAGATGGTCAGCAACAACACGGCCGTGCTGGGCACCGCCTTCACCGTCTCAGTCGAAGCCAAGAGCCGGACCACGACCGGTATCTCGGCCTTCGACCGCGCCGAAACCGTGAAGGCGCTGATCGATCCCGCCACCAGACCGGACGACCTGCTGCGGCCAGGCCACACCTTCCCGCTCAGGGCGCGCGAAGGCGGCGTGCTGCGCCGCGCCGGCCAGACCGAGGCGGCCGTTGACCTGGCGCGCCTGGCGGGCCTCTACCCCGCCGGCGTGATCTGCGAGGTCATGAACGACGACGGCACCATGGCCCGCGTGCCGGACCTGGCGAAGTTCTGCGCCAAGCACGACCTCAAGCTCATCACCGTCCGCGATCTGATCGAGTACCGCCTCGGCCGCGAGCAGCTCGTCCGGCGCATCTCGGAAGCCCGGCTGCCCACGACCCACGGCGATTTCCAGGTCCTGGCCTATTGCGGCCTCATCGACAACGAGGTCCACCTGGCGCTGGTGCACGGCGACATCAAGCCCGATAAACCGGTCCTCGTCCGGGTCCATTCCGAGTGCCTCACCGGCGACGTCTTCAGCTCGCTCCGCTGCGACTGCGGCGAGCAGCTGCTGGCCGCCATGCAGCGCATCGGCCTGGCCGACAGCGGCGTGCTGGTGTATCTCCGCCAGGAGGGCCGCGGCATCGGCCTGGCCAACAAGCTGGCGGCCTATGGCCTGCAGGATCAGGGCAAGGACACCGTGGAGGCCAACGAGGCGCTCGGCTTCGCGCCCGACCTGCGCAACTACGGCATCGGCGCCCAGATCCTGCGCGACGTCGGCGTGTCACAGATGCGGCTGATGACCAACAACCCCCGCAAGATCGTGGGCCTGGAAGGCTACGGCCTGGAGATCATCGAACGGGTACCCCTCGAGATGCCGCCCAACGACGTCAACGCCAACTACCTGATGACCAAGCGCATCAAGCTTGGGCACCTGTTCGATAACGTGTAGGAGTGCGGTTTGGCTACAACCATTGAGGGCCAGCTGGTCCCGCCTGGCGACCTGAAGATCGGCATCGTCGTGGCGCGCTTCAACGACGCCATCACGACGCAGCTGCTGGATGGCGCGCTGGATGGCCTGCGCCGCCACGGCGTGCCCGATGATGCCGTGACCGTCGCCAAAGTGCCCGGCTCGTTCGAGATCCCCCTGGCCGCCAAGGAGCTGGCCATGAGCCAGCGCCTGGACGCCATCATCTGCCTGGGCTGCGTGATCCGCGGCGACACGCGCCATTTCGAGCTGGTGGCTGACGGCTGCGCGGCAGGCGTGCGCCAGGTAAGCCTGGACTGCCGCATTCCGCTCATCTTTGCCGTACTGACCGTCGAGAACGCCGAACAAGCCGCCGATCGCGCCGGCCTCAAGATGAACCGTGGCCGCGAAGCCGCCGCCGAGGCCATCGAGATGGCCAACCTGATGCGCGCACTGCGAGAGGACTCCCCGAAGGGCTAGCTCCCGGTACCGCCATGGCCGAAATCGGTGAGGACGCCAGCGGAAGCGAGCTGTCCCTGGCCGTTGGCGAGCAGCTCACTATTCAGCTAGGCGAAAATCGCACCACCGGCTACCGCTGGCACGTGCTCGCGGCAGGCGAACCTATCTGCCGCCTGGTCGACGACTCCTTCCAGGTGGACGGAGAGCTGCACGGCAGCCCCGGCACACACCGCTGGACGTTCCAAACCCAGCAGGCGGGCCAGGCCTCGATCGAGCTGGCCTACCGGCGTCCTTGGGAGGAGGACGCCGGTAGGCCCTTTCGGGTGACGGTCCGGGTTTCCGGCAGCTAGACGGTCCTAATCG
>DATGVV010000421.1:0-6944 GCA_035299885.1 Chloroflexota bacterium
CGTCGATAACCTGAGGAATGCTCCGCTAGGCGCAGACCGACGGGTTCGTATTTCCCTCGCTGGCGTACAGGAAAAACTGATTCTCACGCGCATGCCAGACGGCACCTGGGGTCGGCCAGTGGGCGGCACGCCAACAACACACATCCTGAAGCCGGAAATCCGCGGCTATCCACATACAGTGGACAACGAGGCTTTCTGCATGCGGCTGGCAAAGCACCTCGGCCTCAAAGTTGCCGAGGTCGAGACGACGACAATCGCAGGACGGCGTCTCTTAGTCGTGACCCGCTATGACCGGAAAGTTGAGGCGTCCGGTGCGGTGGAGCGTCTACATCAAGAGGATTTTTGCCAGGCGACCGGAACTCCCCCTCATAACAAATACCAGGAGGACGGCGGTCCATCGCTTCGGCAAATTGCCGGCATCCTGCAGGCCACTGATCCTGATGGGCTGAATGCCCTTCTGAGCGCCGTCACGCTCCATGTGATAGTGGGCAACGGAGACGCGCACGCCAAGAATTTCTCTCTGTTACATGACCAGTCGGGCACCATCCGATTTGCCCCGCTTTACGACGTGATGTCGACGCTGTTCTACGGCGATGACAAGCTTGCGATGTACATCGACAACGTCCACCGTACAAACCGCGTCACCCTCGACCGGCTCCTAAATGAGGCAGCTAGCTGGGGTCTGACGCGCAGTAGGTCGACAGCGCTTGTGAACGACATCATGAACGCCGTCCCAGGCGCCATCGAGCGAGCGACGGAAGAGACGCCAGGATTACCGCCGGAGATCCCAGAGATCGTCAGGGCACAACTCGACGTCTTGCATGGCCATACCTAGATGAGGATTGGTGCTGGCCTCTGGTAGACGCACCCGGATGCTCCCATTTACGTGAATTAATTTCGGGCTCGTTTTGACACCTAATTTCCACGCGGTGGCGGTCGTCGGAAAGTCGCGTCCGCCCGGCCAGATCCGTCTAATCAGGCACGAATTGCCGTCGCCGTGGCATTTCAGCAGACGATCGAAGGCCGGACCGTCTATGTCCGTTCCTCGCGCCAGTAGGGCAGACCGAGGGCGCTCGGCACGCCTAGCTTGCGCTGCAGTTTCTCGCCGCTGGAGATCGCAACTACCAGAATCGTGAATAGATACGGCAGCATGTTCAGGAAAAAGGCCGGGATGGTGCTACCCAAGCCCTGCAGACGAAGCTGGAAGGCATCGACGAAACCAAACAAGTACGCGCCGCCCATGGCTCGCCAGGGATCCCAGATCCCAAACACGACCAGCCCGACCGCGATCCAGCCACGGCCGGCGGTCATGCCATCGATCCATGTGGGCGTGTAGAACAGCGACAGGTACGCGCCGCCCACCCCCGCCATGGCGCCGCCGACCAGGACATAGAGGTAGCGCCGTGCCTGCACACCCACTCCCATTGCGTCGGCGGTGGCCGGGCTTTCGCCAATGGCGCGCAGGTTCAATCCCGGGCGCGTGCCATAGATGAAGTAAGCCATTAGCGGCACCAGCACGAAGGAGCCGTAGACCACCGGGTCCTGGCTGAACAGCACCTCGCCGAAGAATGGAATTGCGGACAGTCCAGGCAGCTCGATGCGCGGGAGCAGTGCAGGCGCCACGGCGCCCACAAAGGGCTTGCCAATGAAGGCTGTGAAACCGCTGCCGAAGAGCGTAGCCGCCAGCCCGGTGACAATTTGATTTGCTCGCAAGGTGATCGTCAGGAAGGCGTGAACCAGGGCCAGGAGCGCTGCCGCCAGCATGGCCGCCAGCAGCGCCAACCACAGGTTGCCGGTATCCACGTCGACGATGTAGCCGAACAGCGCGCCCATGAGCATCATGCCCTCGACGCCCAGATTGATGACCCCCGAGCGCTCCGCCAGGATCTCCCCTAACGCCGGCCACAATATCGACGTGCCGGACACGATCGCGGCGACGCATACGGAAACGAACAGGTCCGCTGTCATGGTGAGCTGGGCGAAGGCTGGGCTGGTGACGGCAGCCGCATCGCTCGGTGACTCAAGACGACCACCCGGTAGCGGGCCAGGAAGTCGCCTATCCCCAGGACGAAGAACAAGATCACGCCCTGCAGGAGGAAGCCGAGCGCCTGCGGGATACCGACCTGGCTCACGGCAAACCCGCCATTGACCAGCGCGCCAAACAACATGCTGACCACCAGGATGGCCATCGGATGGAGCTGGCCGAGCCAGGCGACGATGATTGCCGTATAGCCGTAGTTCGTGGATATCTGGCCGCTCAGTACGTGGATGACGCCTGAGACTTGGATCATGCCCGCGATGCCGGCCAGCCCGCCGCTGGCCATCATGGCCAGCATGATGTTGCGGCGGATATTGATACCGGCATAATGCGCAGCGGTGGGGTTCTCCCCGACGACTCGCAGCTCGTAGCCCCATTGCGTGCGGGCCAGAACGAATAGGAGGAGGACCGCCGCCACGATAGGTACGAACACCCCAGCGTGCAGCTGGCCTTCCCAGATGCGCGGAAACGTTGCGCTTTCGGGAAAGCGCGGACTGAAGGGGAAGTTGTGGCCCTCCGGGTCCTTCCAGGCGCCGTAGACGAGATAGTTCACCCATAAGATCGCGACGTAGTTCATCATCAGCGTGGTGATGATCTCGTTTACGCCGAAGTAGGCTCGCAGCCAGCCGGGAAAGGCGGCCCACAGCGCGCCCATCGCGAACCCTGAAGCGATCATGGCGGGCATGAGCAGCCAGGCGGGCCAATGTCCGGCGGCGCCAACCAGCTCCACCCCCGTCGCGGCGAATGCTCCCATGAAGAACTGGCCCTCGCCGCCGATGTTCCATACGTGTACGCGAAAGGCGACAGCCGTGCCAAGGGCGATGGTTGCCAGCGGGATAGATGCCGCCAGCATCTGCGACAGCGCGTAAGCACTGCCAAACGAGCCGGCGGCGATGGCTGTATACGCTTTGACCGGGTCGTAGCCGGACAGCCAGATCAGTAAGCCGCTGAATAGCATTCCGGCGACCACCGCCAGCGCCAGAATGCCGATCCGGCGGGCCAGCGGCAGCTCGGCGCGCCGCTCCAGCTTGAGAATCAGGCTAACGCTCCGACGGCCTCGGGTTCAAGCTTACTGCCGACCATCATCAGGCCGATGTGCTCGCGATCGGCTTCACCCGACCGCAGTACCGCGAGGATCTGGCCCTCATAAATAACAGCTATGTGGTCGCTCAGCTGCAAGACTTCGTCCAAATCCTCGGAGATGAGCAGGATGGCGCAGCCGTGATCGCGTGAGCTGACCAGCCACTGCTGCACCGCTGCTGTCGCGGCCACGTCCAGGCCGCGGGTGGGGTGAACCGCCACCACCACCCGAGGATTGCCTGCCATTTCCCGCGCCAGCACAAAACGTTGCAGCTGACCGCCGCTCAGGAGCCGTGTCCTCGAACGAGGCGTGGCCCCGGCGATACCGAAGCGCTGGATAAGCCCGCGGGTGAATTCGAAAGCGGCCGCCAAGCGCAGGAAGGGGCCATTGGCGATGGGACGCTGGTAATAGCACTTCAGCAGCGCGTTGTCCTGCAGCGGCAGGTTGCCCACCAAGCCTTCGCCCAGCCGGTCCTCGGGAATGTGCGCCACCCCGGCCCGTGCCATGTGGCGCGCACCTGCGCCGGTCAGGTCCTGACCGCCGAGCAGTAGCCTCCCGCTGCTTGGCACACGCAGGCCAGCCACCACCTGTGCCAGCTCGCGCTGCCCGTTGCCGGCTACGCCGGCAACGCCCAGGATCTCGCCCGCGGTCAGACTGAGATCGACGTTGCGCAGGGCCGGCAAGCCGCGATCGTCCCGGGCGGAAACGTCTTCTAAGCGCAAGACCAGGTCGCGGCTGTCGTGGCGGCTCGGCTTGACTTCCGCAAACACGTCGCTGCCAATCATCAAGCGAGCGAGGTCACGAGTGGTCATGCCCGCCATGTCGAGACCACCACCGACCACCTTCCCGGCCCTCAGCACCGTTACCCGATCGGCAACGCCGCGTACTTCCTCGAGCTTGTGGCTGATGAAGATGACCGTGCGATCTTCGGCGGCGATCTGTCGGATGGTGCGCATCAGCTCATCCGACTCCTGCGGCGTGAGGACCGCTGTGGGCTCGTCCAGGATGAGGATGCGGGCGCCACGCTGCAGCGCCTTGAGGATCTCCACCCGCTGTTGCTCGCCTACCGACAGCTGCCAGATCGCTCGCTCGGGGTCGACCCGTAGGTGATAGCGCTGGCTCAGCTCCCTGATGTCTCGTGCAACGCGCTGTTTATCCAGGCGGAATGGCGCACCCTTGAGACCGAGCAGCAGGTTCTCCGCGACGGTCTGGCTAGGCACCAGCTTGTAGTGCTGATAGACCATGCCGATGCCGTGTTGGATGGCATCGCCGGGCGAATGCAGCTCGACCAGCGCGCCGTCAATGAAGATTTGACCGGCATCAGGCCTGTAAAGCCCCGCCAGGATGCTCATCAGGGTTGACTTGCCTGCGCCGTTCTCGCCCAGCAGCGCGTGAACTTCGCCCCACCTCGCGGAGAAGTCGACGCCCTGGTTGGCCACGACTTCCGGGAAGTGCTTGTCGATGCCGACCATCGACACCGCCAGGCGCTGGTCCGTCACAGGAAGCGGATGCCCATCTCCGCGGTCCATTTTCGGTAGCCTACCGTCGGCCGGTCCATGTGGACCTGCAACTCGGCGTCAAGGTCGGTCGTCAGCTCCCAAGGCCGCATCGTTTCGATGACGTACTGGTCCTGAGCATTGATGCGATCTTCCAAATCCATGAACACGTCGTGCGGCACGTCGAGGTCATGGTTCCTGACCACCAAGCGGTACCAGCGCGTCTTCTGCGGGCCCACCGGGGAATAGGCGAAGTAGATGACGAACACGCCGGCCGCGCTGTCCTCCTTGAGATGGACGACGTTTGGCGTCGCGAGCAATGTGTACGTGACGGGCCGCAGCCCATCGGCGTCACGCTCCTCGGCCACGTTGATGATCGTCTCGTTCGCAGGCTGATCGATCGTATAGCTGAACGTTAGCTTGCCGTCGACAATCTGGGTCCGGACGTTGGGAGCCCGTGGGTTGCCTGGGTCACCAATCGTGCTGGCATGGATCAAGGCGAAATGGTAGGTGTCCAGCGTTGCCTCGACCACCTGATCGGTCTTCTCCCCCTCAGACCCTCCCTCTGTGGCGGAAGGTGCAGCCTACGACTTTGGAATGTCGCCGATGACGTTGTCGAGTGCCCAGTTCATCTGCTGGGACTGGACGTAGCCATCCGCGGCCGTTTGGCCCGGCGGCGGCGTACCCTTGAAGGCGTCACCGATGCTCTTGCCTTCGGGCACGATGACATTGCCCTTATTGTCCTTGATGGGCCCTTTCCAGATGTCCAGCGTGCCTGCCTTGAGGCCGGCGATCGCGTCGTTGGCTAGCTTGGCAACGTCCGGCGGAACGACCTTGCTGTTGGGCTCGGTGATTGAGGAGACGCCATCCTTCATGTGATAGAAGACCTGGCTGGTCTTCCAGGTTCCGTCCAAGACTGACTTCACCGACTTGAGGTAGTGGATACCCCATACCCAGTAGGGGCAAATGAGCATGTGGTCGGGCGCGTAGCTCGTCTGGTCCGAGTCCGAGCCGACGGAGAAGCGCTTCTTCGCCGCTGCCGCCTGCGCCATGGCGGGCGAGTCGGTGACGCTCGCCAGAACGTCCGCATTCAGGTCGAGGAGGGAGTTGGCGGCAGTCGTTTCCCTGGGCGGATCGAACCAGGTATTGATCCATACCATCCGGATCTTCGCTTGCGGATTCACCGACTGCACGCCTCTTGCCCAGCCGTTCATGTCGCGGATGACCTCAGGTATTGGGAAGGAGCCGATGAAGCCCATGACGTTCGACTTTGTCATCTTGCCGGAGATGATGCCGGCCACATAACGCGCATCCTCCTGAGCGGCGCCGTAGGTGGACAGGTTGGGCGCCGTCTTGAAGCCGGTGTTGTGCTCGAACTTGACCTGCGGATATTTCTGCGCAGCGGCCAGCATGAAGTCCATGTAGCCGAAGCTGGTGCCGTAGATGACGTTGTAGCCCTTCTGGGCGAAGTCCTCGAACACGCGTTGCGATTCGGCGGCTTCTGGGACGTTCTCGGCAAACGCGGTCTCCACCTGACCCTTGAGCTGCTGCTCTAGGTACTTGCGCCCATCGTCGTGGGCGTTCGTCCAGCCTTTGTCGTTGGCCGTACCCAGGTACACGAATGCCGCCTTCACGATCTTCTGGCCGGACACCGAAGACTGGGCGGAAGTCGCCGCGGAAGCGGCGGGCTTAGCAGCAGCGGATGAAGCCGCGGCGGCTGGTTTGGAGGCAGCGGCCGCTGCTGCCGATGACGCCGGAGCCGCGGCGCTGGGTGGGGCTGCCGGACCGCCGCAGGCGGCCAGGATGCTGGCCGCGGCGCTGCCGGTCAGCACCATCCCTCCGAGCTTCAAGAGGTCGCGCCGGCCGAGCCGGTCCGTCAAGCGTGGCTTTTCGTCGTGATCGCCCAAAGCTAACCCTCCCCGTGGCTGGCCCTCGTCGAGTAAGACGACGGGCAAGCTGACACCAGCGCATATTTGCGTGCTTCTCAAATCCTATAGGAGGCGAAGTTGGGGCGCAACTGGCAACATGCCAGAAACAGGGGCTGCTCTAATGGGCAGCCTGCACATCGCTTCGGCCGGTTCTAACGCCGCATAACTGGCAATGCCAGCCGACCTAAAGACAACAGTACGCCCCTTCAGGCGGGGCCGCCGCTGGCATTCTTGTTCTTGGAGCTCAGGATGATGGCTGCAGAGCCTCCGCCCGGATCATCTCCTGCAACCGACGGCGGCCCTGGACGACGCCCGCGTCCGCTGTGGCGTTGTACTCCACTGCGTCGGGGGCGTCGGAGGCCACCATGATCTCCTGCGCCTCCAGGACGTCGGCATCCTGG
>DATGVV010000422.1:0-6087 GCA_035299885.1 Chloroflexota bacterium
CGGCAACGTGCGCATCGACGGCATGGTCGATTCCGCTGGCATCGAGTCCGGCAAGGACCTGCTCATCAGCGGCGGCATCCACGGCCACGGGGAGAGCAAGATCGCCTGCGGGGGGCAGATGTCGGCGCGCTTCATCGATTCCGCTGAGGTCACGTGCGAGGGCAACTTGACGGTCATCAGTACCATCGTGCGCTCCAGTGTGGTCTGCCATGGGGCCGTCACCGCCATGGGCCGCGGCTCGATCGTCGGCGGCAAGGTCAAGGCTGTCAACGGCATCAGCTGCAACACCGCCGGTTCCAGCGCGGGCGTGCCGACATCGCTCGAGCTCGATTGGTTGAGCGCCGTCCGCCCCGGTCCGGACCGCGAGCGCGATCTGGCCCGCTATCGGGCTGCGCGGGTGATCATCCACCGCGACGTGTTTCCGGGCGTCACGGTGACCATCAATGGGGCGAAATTCCCCGTTCGCGATCAGCTCCGGGGCGTGTCCTTCCAGGCCGCCGATCGGGGTATTGCGCTGGTGTCCGCTGGTCATCCGCTCTCCCGCCGCGGCGGGAGAGCGCTAGGGTGAGCGTGCCCGGTGGTGAAGGGTGGGGCTACGCCTTGGGCGTCACCGGTGGCGGCGTAGCCGCGGGCGACCCTTTGGTGGTGTCGGTCGAGGCCTGCGGTCCAGTGGCGGCCGGAGGCGTAGTGGCTGAGGCCGCGGTCACGGCGCCACTGCCCGCTTCCTCCTTGGCTTGCTCGTCCTCCTTGTCAGCCTCGCCGCTGGTGGCCTTACGGAATTCGCGGATGCCTTCGCCCAGGCCTTTGCCGAGGTGAGGGAGCTTCTTGGGGCCAAAGATGATCAGCGCAATCACCAGGATGATGATCAGCTCGGGCGCGTGGCTGAAACCGCCGGTAAACATGTCGTCAGTCTAGCGCAGCGAGCAGCATCCCGCCCAGGCAGATGACAGCGCCGCCAACTTGGATCGGCGCCAGCGCGGTGTGAAACAGCGGCAGGCTCAGCAGCGTGGCCACGATGGGGATGAGCAGCAGCGCCAGGGCCGATTGAGAGACTGAGCTGCGCCGCAAACTGTAGTTGATCAGCACGTAGGCCAAGCCGCTGCCGAAGATGCCCATCCACAACGTCGCCGCTAGGCTGTCGGGACCAAAGGCCAGCAGCGCCGCCGGGCTCGAGCTGACCAGTTGACCACGAACGCGGCTACCACTGGCCCGGAGGCGAGCACGCCGAAGTTGAACAGCACCGCGAAGCCGGTGAGCTGCAGCCAGGACAGCACCGCCGGTCGGATGTAGGCCGGGCCCCGCAGCCGCTTGAGGTCGATAGCCGGACCAACGCCGGCAAAGGCCACCACCGTCAGGAACCCGAAGGCCACGACCGCCCGCCACCACGCCAGCCCATACGGCGTTTGCGTTCGCAGCGCCACCTGCGCCGCCGGAAACACCGAGCCCCATAACACCGCCGTAATCGCCGCGAACGGCTCGATCCGTATGAAATGTTTCCTCTCCCACCGCGGTGGGAGAGGAACTCACAAAGCACCTAGGGCTTGCTCGTACAGGGCCTTGCCCCGATCATCCCTGACCACGAACACCACCCGCCGCAGCGATCCCGCATCCTGGCGCAGCACCTCCGCCGCGGCGCCTACCGCTACGTCGGTGGCGAGCTCGAACGGGTAGCCGAAAATGCCCGTCGATATGGCCGGGAAGGCAATGGACGCCAGCCCCTCAGCCCTGGCCAGCTCGAGCGACGAGCGATAGGCGCTGCCGAGCTTTTCGGGCTCGCCCTGGCTGCCGCCCTGCCACACCGGCCCCACGGCATGGATGACGTGCCGGGCCTTCAGCTTGAAACCGGGCGTGATGCGCGCCTCGCCTGTTGGGCAGGGCGCCACGACATCGCACGCCCGCTGCAGCTCGGCATGACCGGCTGCCCGAAAGATGGCGCCGCACACGCCGCCGCCCGCCTGCAGCTGCTCGTTGGCAGCGTTCACAATGGCGTCGACGTCCATCTCCGTAAGGTCGCCCTGCACCGCCTCCAAGCGTGCCGGGCCAATCTGGCTGGCCACGGCCTAATGCTAGGGCAGCTCCAATCCGACAATTGAAGTGATGCGGCGGACTTTGACCCTCGCGCTGGCTGCGCTGCTCCTGAGCTCCTGCGGCCAGGCCGTCGTGCCGGCGCAGCCGCAGAGCCTGGGTCTCGTCACCAGCTCCTCGCAGACGCTGAACCCGCTGCTGGCTGCCACGCCCACGCCGCTGGGCCAGGCGGGCGCCGGCGCGAGTCCTACTCCCTGGAGCACGCCGACGCCGCTGGCGACGCCCAACCCCATCGTCACGCCGCACTCCTACGTGAAGGAGCACCAGTACTCCGATCTGCTCCGCAATGGCCAGCAGACGCTGATCATCATCGCCGGCGACCGCCGGCCCTCGCCGCCGCCGTCGCCCACGCCCGTGTTGCAGCACCAGAAAGGCGAGTACGAGGGCAACTTTATCTACAACCTGCAGTTCTGGAATTGGGATCCCAAGACCAACCAATACAGCCTGGCGGCCTCCTGGCCGAACGACCCCAGCAAACGCTACGTGGATATGCGCTACCACCTGGCCGACCTAGTGAACGATGGCACCCAGCAAATCCTGGTGCAGGCGCGTCTCGAGGGCGTGGCTGAAGCGCTGGACTATGCCGTGCTGCGCTTCCAGGGTGGCCAGCTCACCCCCATCTTCCAGCAGTCCAACCTGGAGCATGGCCAGGTGCGGCTGATCG
Source organism: Chloroflexota bacterium (assembly GCA_035299885.1). Lineage (GTDB taxonomy): Bacteria > Chloroflexota > JAJPGV01 > JAJPGV01 > JAJPGV01 > DATGVV01. The sequence goes on from DATGVV010000422.1 coordinate 2,750, forward strand.
CGCGGAACATCTGGCAGGAGCAGTCGGTGCGGCAGCCCAATGAGGACCCCTGCTGCCCCGGCCGCTACAAGGACGACGGCTTCTTCTGGAACGGTACGACCTTCGCGCCGATCAACGAGTTCGCCTTCCCCACGCCGGCGAACTTTCCGCCGGCCACGCCGACCCCGCTTTCGGCGCGGGCTACTCCCGTCGCCGGGCTGCCCACGCCAGTGCAGGCCACTCCCGTCGGCTCGGTGGGCCAGGCTACGCCAGTACCGCTGGCCCGCTGAGTACCTTTGTCATTCCGAGCGCAACGAGGAATCCGTTACCGGGACACGGATTCCTCGCCTCCAGCTCGGAATGACAAAATGTAGCGCCATGGTCATCGTCATGAAGATGGGCGCCTCGGACGCGCAGGTCCAGGGCGTCGTAAGGGAGGTCGAGGCAGCCGGCTTCCGGCCGTTCATCAACCCCGGGGTCGAGCGCAAAGTGATCGCCGTCCTGGGCGAGGTCGATATCGATAAGGCCGAGCTGGCCGATCAGTTTTCGGAGCTGTCCGGAGTCGAGCGGGTGCAGCTCATCTCTGAGCCGTTCAAGCTGTCCTCGCGCTCCTACCATCCCGAGGACCGGGTTGTAGACGTCAAGGGTGTGCGCATCGGCGCGACCGAGCGGGTGGTCATCATGGCCGGGCCGTGCAGCATCGAGTCTCGCAGCCAGGTGCTCGAGGTGGCTCACGCCGTCAAGGAATCCGGCGCTCGCATGCTGCGCGGCGGCGCCTTCAAGCCACGGACCTCACCTCACAGCTTCCAAGGCTTGGGCGAGGAGGGGCTGGAGCTGCTAGCCGAAGCGCGCGAAGAGACGGGCCTGCCGGTGGTTACCGAGGTCATGGATGCGCACGACGTGCCGCTGGTGGCCCGCTACTCGGATATGCTCCAGATTGGCGCTCGCAACATGCAGAACTTCACGCTGCTCAAGCGCGCCGGCGAGTCCAACCACCCCGTCCTGCTGAAGCGCGGCATGGGCAGCAAGATCAAAGAGCTGCTCATGGCCGCGGAGTACATCCTGGCCGAGGGCAACCACCAGCTGGTGCTGTGCGAGCGCGGCATCACCACGTTCGAGGACTCCACCCGCAACACGACCGATATCAACGCCGTGCCCGTGCTCAAACACGCCAGTCATCTGCCCGTGCTGGTCGATCCCAGCCACGCCACCGGCAGCTGGCGCTACGTGCCTGCCGTTGCCCGAGCCGGCGTAGCCGCCGGCGCTGACGGCTTGCTGATCGAGGTCCACAACGACCCTGCTCACGCAAAATCGGATGGCCCACAGTCCCTCAAGCCGGAGAAGTTCGCCGCCCTGATGGACGAAATCCGCCGAGTCGCCGAAGCCCTCGGCCGGACTCTCTAGACATCAGAGCGACCATTTCGTCTGGGGCTTCTCCTGGAGGTCGCCGTCGACGTAGATAGCGTCGACCCGCTCGTTGAAAAAGCACATCAGCTGCTCGATCTTGGGGCATTCGGGAATGGGTACCTCATAGCCCCAGACGATGTCCGTGAAGGCTTGGCCATTCACGTTGGCCGACCAGTAGGACGCCACGCCTTTGTAGGGGCAGCGCGTGCGCGTTTCGGAGGGCGTGAGCAGCTCCAGTCGCACGTCCATGCGCGGGATGTAGTAGCGCACGGGCATGTGCGTCTCGAACAGCAGGCTGGGCCGCGTGCTGTCGGCCACAGTCTCGCCGCCCAGCACCACCTGGACGTGGCGCGAGCTGCGTAGCACGTCCACCCGCTTGTAAGGGTCGCGCGGGTGGACGAAAATCTCGTCGTCCTCCTCGTACCAGGCGTCCATCGCGTTCCAGTCGAGGGCGACGTAGCCGCTCAGCTCTGGGTTGTCATAACACCAGGCCGCGTGCTCCGCCCTGCGCTCACTAGCGTGTACATCAAAGTACCGGGCCGTGCCCAGGTGCTCCGACTCTGTGAGGTGATCGCTGGGCGCCAGCAGATCCTGTCGAACGTCGTCTCGCGGGAAGTAGTAGACCGGCAGGCGCCCTGGCTCGTACAGCAGCCGCATGCGTTTGCTGCTGGCCACCATCACGCCACCAAACATCGATCGCACCCAGCGCGGGCTGGGCTCGAACCGGACGTCGCCCAAGAGTTCTAGGCCGGGACGGCCATAGCCGGATCGAGCACGCCACCCGGCTCGACGTGACCCAGCCGCTGCCATTGCCGATCGACCAGAGTCATGATCTCCTCGTCGGACATGTGGTCCAGGTCCACGGGCTCGAGCGCCGGCACCCAGCACGGCCGTCCCGTCAGCCAGAACACCTCCGTGCGGTTGCCCTCGGGGTCGAAGAAGTAGCAGCCGACGGCGCTGCAATGGCTGACCACCTCGTCGATCTTCAGCCCGGCCTCTTTGATCCGGCGGTGGAAGTCGCGCAGGTCGGCTAGGGTCTCCACACGCATAGATATCTGGTTGATCAGGTGCGGTTCCTCGCCTGGCGGGCGGCCGCTCATCAGCGCGATCTCATGGTCGGTGCGCTGCGGATCGGTGCTGAAGAAGATCATGCCGGCCTTCCAATTCTGCTTGGTCAGCTGCATGCCCATGAAGTCCCGGTAGAACGCCGTCATCTTCTCCAGGTCCCAGCAGTAGATGCCAACATGGCCCAGCCCTACGACTCGCGACATGCTCAACTCCTTACAGCCGTCTTTAGGGCATGATAATAGGACGCCATGAAGTTCAAGCCCGGCGACCGCGTGAGGGTCCGCGTCGATCGCCCGCCGCACCACTACCGCACGCCTGGGTACATCCAAGGCAAGACCGGCGTGATCGAGCGCATTGAGGGCGAGTTCCGGAACCCGGAGCAGCTGGCCCATGGCGGCGATGGCCTCCCCGAGCGACCGCTGTACCTGGTGAAATTCCCTCAAGCCGAAGTCTGGCCCAAATACCAGGGTGGCCCCCAAGACGCCGTGCTCGTCGACCTCTACGAGCACTGGCTGAACCCCGCTTAGCTGCGCAGCTTCGGCATCACTTCCGCCGCGAACAGCCCCATCGATTCGCGCGCCGCTTCGAACGGCAGCCCACCCAGCTGGAACATCAGGTCCACCTGGGTGAAGCCGATCTCGCCCTCCAGATGGCGCAGCATGTCGACCACTTCTTGCGGACTGCCGGCTACCAGCCGCGCCTCGTCGATCATGCGCTCGATGCTGAGCTGTTCGGTGGCGCCGCCGGCGCCTGCCCGAAGCTCCTGCGCCTTGGATAGGTCCTTGGCCGCGTCCTTCTCCGCCAGAAAGCGCTGTACGGCCGGCAGCGCCAGCTGTCGCGCCCTGGCGCCGCTCTCAGCCACCACGGCGTGGTACAGAGTGCCG
>DATGVV010000423.1:0-2529 GCA_035299885.1 Chloroflexota bacterium
TCGCCGCCGGCAGCAGGAACACGGGCCGGATGCCTGCGACGGCGCCCAACAGGCCAACGGCGAGGGGGCCAATGGCCACCCCGCAGGCGGAGATGCTGCTGGTCAACCCGTAGCTCGAGCCGCGGCGCTCCAGCGGTGTACGCAACGCCACCAGGGTGAAAGCCATCGGCATGAGCCCGCCGGCCGCTGCGCCGAGCACCACCTCCACCACAATCAGCGCGGCCACGCTGGAGACGAAGAACATCGCGCCGGCGGCGAGCGCGGCTGCCACGGCGGCGGCAGTCAGGATGCGATCGAAGCCGATCTTGGGTCCGAGGCGACCCATCAGCGGCGCGGAGATGGCCGAGCACAAGCCGGCCGTGCCGAGCGCGATGCCGGTGACGGTCGCGGTGGGCGCGAAGAGGTCGGGTAGGCGCTGCACGAACAGCGGCATCATGGGCGGGATGCCGTAGATGGCGAAGGCGATGCAGAAGATGGTGGCCAGTAGCGCCAGCAGCTGTGAGCTGGCGATCAGCTCACGCAAATCGCGTGCATAGCTCGTACCGTGGCTGCGCGGCGGCGGGGGGGTGAACTCCTCACGGACCATGGTGAAGATGGCCAGCGCCGCGGCGGCCATGACCGCGGTGCCGACCAGAAACGTGGTGCGGAAGCCGAACGCCGCCGCCAGCAGGCCGCCAAGGAGCGGCCCCAGGAAGGTGCCCGAGTACACCGCCATCTGGATGAGCCCAATGGCGTAGCCCGTCCGTGCGCGGGGCACGATCGTGCTGGAGAGCGCCATGGCCGGGCCTTGCACGCCCGTTAGCGCGCCCATCAGGAAGCGCATGATCAGCAGCTGGCCGATGTTCTGGACGAACGCTGTCCCGCCGATGACGAAGGCGCCCAGGGTCACGGCGCGCAGGAACATGCGCTTGCGGCCGAAGCGGTCGCCCAGCATGCCCCAGATGGGCGAGAACATGGCCAGCCCGATTGAAGACGCGGTCTGCTGGATGCCGGACAGGGCGGTGACCTGGGCGCGATCGTGGACGCCCAGCTCCTGGATGAACAGCGGCAGGAAGGGAATGACCAGGTTGAAGGCGACGAACACCACGAACTGGGCCGCCACCACGACGTACAGGTCGCGGCGCCAGCCCTGGGCTTCGGGTGGGGTGGCCTCCGCAGGCTCGGCGACAGTCGTTGAGGACGTACGCCAAATCGTACTGTTCCTCTCCCATCGCGATGGGAGAGGCTAGGTGAGGGCCCTTAGTAGCCGGGGCGTCCGCCGGTCTGGGTAGCGGACTGGCAGGCCGCCAGCAGCAAGGGGACCGCGGCCAGCAGCCAGTAAAGCACGCGTCTCATACCAGATCGGTCGGCGGCAGGTAACATGCCGGCATGTACGCCGATCTGCGGGATTACTTGCGCCACCTCGAGAGCATGGGCAAGCTGCGGCACGTCAGCAAGGAAGTGGACAAGGACTGGGAGCTGGGCTGCATCGCGCGCTGGGTATTCCAGGCCGTCCCGGACCACGAGCGCTACGCGCTCATGTTCGACCGCATCAAGGGCTACGACACGCCGCTGGTGGTGGGCGTCGCCGCCGGGTCGCGGGCCATCTATGCAGAGGGCATGGGCGTCAAGCCGGAGCGCATCTACGACACCTGGATCCGAGCGCTGAACCAACCCATCCCACCTCGGGCGGTGAAGGACGGCCCGGTCAAGGAGGTGATCCGGCTGGGCGAGGACGTGGATCTCAACGAGATCCCGATCGCGGTGTGGACGCCGGGCAAGGATGCGGCCCCATACCTGACGGCCAACTGCGTCATCACGCGGGACCCGGAGAACGGCAGCTACAACATCGGCAACTACCGCATGATGCTGCGCGACAACCGATCCACGGCGATCCAGATCTTTCCCAGCCAGCATGTCGGGCTCCATTTCGGCAAGTACAAGGCGCGCCGGCAGAACATGCCCATGTGCGTGGCCATTGGCGTCGATCCGGCGATCTCCTATTGCGCCGTGGCCAAGATCCCGCTCACGCTCGACGAATACCAGGTGGCCGGCGGTCTACGGGGTGCGCCGATCGAGACAGTCAAGGCCGAGACGTGCGACATCCAGGTCCCGGCCGCGGCCGAATGGGTGCTGGAAGGCGAGGTGCCATGGGACGTGATGGCGCCCGAAGGCCCGTTCGGGGAATACGTTGGCTACATGGGGCTGCAGTCGGTCAAGAACGTATTCCAGGTGAAGTGCATCACGCACCGCACGAAACCCATCTACCAGGCATTTCTCAGCCAGAAACCGCCCAGCGAGAGCCACGTCATCCAGAGCGAGGCCATCGCGGCGCTGATGTTCAAGCACCTCACATACGACCTCGGCATTCCAGGCATCCTGGACGTGAACTTCACCGAAGGCTCGGCGCGCCTGCACCTGATCATCCAGATGAAGCCGGCCTACCCCGGCCACGCCCGCAAGACCATGCTCATTGCAGCCAATCTCCTGGACGCCAACACGCCCAAGATGGTGACAATGGTGGACGACGACATCGACATCCGCGACCCG
>DATGVV010000424.1:0-5189 GCA_035299885.1 Chloroflexota bacterium
GTGCCCAGTAAACCGGCAGCTAACGCCAATACCAGGCACGCAGCGAACCCCATTCCGAAGGCGGTGCGCCGCTTCAGCCGCCGGTCGGCTTCCCCTTCAGCCACCTGCTGCTCGACCTCGAACAGCTCCTGGCGCAGGTGGCCGAGCTCGCGCTCGCTCTCCTGGGCGATCAGCGCCACCTCGCGGACTTGCAGCCAGCCGCGCAGCAGCTCGGCGCGACGCGACTGGCGGTCGAGGGTCTCGGCATGCTCGACTTCAGCCTGGGCGGCGGTAAGCTCGGACTCGACCGAAGCCAAGGCCTCCTGCCGCTCGGCCGCGGAAGCTTGCAGCCGCTGCAGGCGCTCCGCGGCCTCGGCGAGGGTCTGAAGCTGCCGCTGCCGCTGTGCCTGGGCTTGATCGAGCAGGTCAAGCTCGGCCACGTCGATCGCCAGAGCCTCCAGCCGGCTGAGGTCGGCCTCGAGCTCCGGCAGGCGAGCCGCCTCCAACTGGAGCTGGGCCAGCTCCAGTTGCAGACGCTCGGATTCAGCGCGATCGTCCTCAATGGCCAGTAGGGTCTTGCCGGCGCTGCTGGCCAGATCGCGGATCGCCTTGAGCCGCTCGACCTCAGCAAGGTCTTGAGACAGCCGCCCGTGCGCGATCTGCAGCGCAGCCTGCTTGTGCTGCTCGGCTGCCGTGAAATCAGCCAGCTGTGCCAGCTCTCGCTGCAGCCGGGTTCCGGTCAGCAGCAGCAGCTCGGCTTCTACACCGCGCAGGCGCTCCAGCGCTGGTGGCAGCTCGCGCTGGATCTCCGCCAGCTTGAGCCGATCGCGCAGCTGCTGGAGCTGGTAGTCGTCATCGGAGCTGGGCTTGTACTGCGCCTCGAGCGTGGTCAGCCGGTCCAGGTTCAGCAGCCGCAGCAGGGTGTCGCGCCGCTGCTGAGCCGTCATCGACTCCAGCTTTTCCAGCTTCTTCTGCTCGACGAAGCAGGAGTTGAGCACGGCCTCGCCGTCCAACCCGAGCTCGTCCACAATCCGCCGGTTGACGTGCGTGAGGCTGGTGACCGTCTCGCGCTTGCCGCCGGCGTACTCGATCTCGAGCACCGCGGCGTTGGACTTGCCGCGATTGAGCGCGCGGCTGACGCTGAAGCTGGCGCCATCGGTCGAGAAGGTCAGCTGGACCAGCGCGCGCGGCGACTGGTAGTTGATGAGGTCCTCCAGCCGGTTGGGCTCCTCGGTGACGAGCGCTTTACCGAACAGACCGAAGAATAGGCTCTCGAACAGGGTCGATTTGCCGGCCTCGTTCAGGCCTTGGATGAGGACGCTGCCGCGCGACGGGAACTGCAGCGCCACGTCGTCCAGCTGCTTGAACTTGGTGGCGCGAAGGCTGTGGAGTTTGATCATGACTTAACTGTCATCCTGAGGCCGCCGGCCGAAGGACCTTCCGCCGCGGCGCAGAACGAGAAGGTCCTTCGCTGCGCTCAGGATGACATCCCGTGGCCTATTCATAGGCCAGCAGCAGCTCCTGGCGGGCTTTCTCCAGCGCTTCGCGGTGCTCCGGCTCCTGCTCGATGAGCTGCTGGGCCACCAGGCTCATCTCCTCGCGCAACGACAGGCGCACGCCCTTGCCAGCGCTTTCCAGCCGTTCGTCCAGCAGCGCCAGCCCGCTGGAGTCGATCTCGAAATGGAAGCAGTGGTTGCTGCCCCACTGCAGCAGCTCTCGCAGCCGCAGGCCGCGGTACATGTCGCGCGTCAGCGGGCCTTCCAAGGTGACCTTGACGACCGCCTCGGGGGACACCGCCGTCTCCAGCCGGGCACAGGCCGATTCGAATGGCTCCCTCTCGTCCAGCTCCGTAGTCCGGACGGTCACCGGCCGGTAATCCTGGCCATCGACGACCACTTTCTGGATGCGGTCGGCCTTACCGGGCAGCAGCTCGACATAAGCAAAGCTCGCCTCGCGCTCGGCGCCGTAGATCATGCGCTCGGTAGCGCCCGGAATGAGCACCTTGATGCGGCCGATGCCGAACTGGCGGAAGTCATGATAGTGGCCGGCCACCAGCAGATCCACGCCTTCCAAGCTGTTGATGGCGGCCTTGGAGACCACCGGCTCGTTCGATTCGTCGTAGCAAGCACCCTCCACGGAGTAGTGGACGAGCATGATCCCGATGTCGGCGCTGCGCGGAAACTCGATGCCTGCCAGCGGATCGTCGCTCGCCATCAGCACCGGGTTGAAGCTGACGCCGCCGATGGCCACGGACACTCCTTCCACGTCAACCGTGACCGGCGTGGGATCGTCGAAGCCATTGAACATGTGCATGGCCTCGAACTGCTCGTAGATGCGCTGCGGGGTGGTACCGCCCTCGATCGTCATCATGCGGGGCGAGTCGTGCGTGCCGGCGATGCCGAAGATGCGCACGCCCGCCGCGGCCAGCCGCCGCAGCTCGTGCGCCACGAAGGCGCGATCGACGTTGCGCGGCTGAGGCGAGTCGAACAGGTCGCCAGCCTGAAGGAACAGGTCCGCTTCTGACTCGATGGCGTAATCCACCGCGGCTTTGAAGCCGTTTCGGAGATACCGCCGGCGCATCTCCAGCTTCTGCGGTGACATCTTGGAATGTCCGCGCGAGAGGTGGTTGTCGGCAGTGATGACGGCCCGGATGGGCCGCCGTAACGGACTCGGGAGCCAGGAGTCGGGAGCCGGTAACGAAGCCTCTGACTCCTGGCTCCCGACTCCCGACTCCTGGCGCGCCGCGCCGCTCACCATTCCTCCTCCTGACGAACCTCGGCGCGCCGCACCACGGCCATGGACTCCTCCAACACCTTGTCCAGCTTGGAGTCCTGCGCCGCCTGCTGCAGCGCCTCTACCAGGTCCACGTCCGAGCCGCCCTCGGCCGAGCGGCGGCGGCCAACCTTGATCATGGCCGGCACACGCGTGAGGGTGCCCAGCACGATCGCCTCGCCCTGGTCGAGAGCGGGCAAGTCGCGCAGCAGATCGGACGAGATGGCTTCCGACGCCTTCTGGACGGCGATCTGGTCGTCGGGGTTCGTCAGCCGCATGATGAGCTGGCTGCCGCACTGGGATAGCGTGTCCTGGTGGATCTTTGAGGGCCGCTGGGTGATGACGATAAGGAACACTTTGAATTTGCGGCCCTCGCTGGCGACGGTGTTGATGATGCGCGACGACAGGCTCTCGCGCCGCTCGCGGTCGGCCGGCACGAGGTTGTGCGCCTCCTCCAGCACCACAAAGACGGGGTGCACCAGCTGGCCGGTGGTGGCCCGCGCCCAGATCGAGCGCAGCGCCCGATCGACAACGTACGCGGAGACGCTCTTATCGGCGCCCGCCAGGTCGATGACTGACATGTGGCGCGGTTTGATCAGGTGCTCGACATCCACGTCCTTGAAGCCCCAGATCGGGTAGTTCTCCAGGATCTCGACGTACTTGACGGCCCGCGATGCGCCCGTCTTCATGTCGTCGTTGCGGTCGGTCGCGGCGTCCATCAGCAGCCACTCCTTCAGCTCGGTGGGCCGGTAATCGACGCCGTCCTTCTTGAGGGTCTTGCAGCCGGCCTGGATGGCGCTGCGGATGTTGGCCGCGCTGGACGGCACGCCGGCCAGCTCCGAGACCTCATCCGGCTCGAGGCTGGAGAACTTGACCGTGAACTCCTCGCTCAGGCCCACCATTTCGTCGGGATAGCGGCGGCCCTGCAGGCCGGGGATGCGGTAGACGTCAATGCGATCGGCGAGCTCGGTCGGCCGGGCGATGGCGTACGGCTTGTCCTTGTCGTCCCAGGCTTTGCGCATCTGGACGTAATCGGAGTTCGGGTCGAAGACGAGGATGGTCCCGCCGAGATCGAGCAGGCTCTCCAGCACTTTGCCTACGAGGTAGCTCTTGCCAGCGCCGGTCTGGGCGATGACCGCCAGGTGGCGGCGCAGGCCATTAGGATCGAGCAGCACCGGCACGCTGTCGCGGGTGATGAGCGTGCCCACCTCCATGCCGGCGCGCACGTTGTTGCTGAAGAACGCCTCCAGCAGCTCGTCGGAGGCGACGTACACCGCCTGGCCGGGAAGCGCCGCCGATCGCGAGGTGTGGACCTTGCGTTCCAGGATGTAGCCCACGACCTTGGCTCGGCAGAGCACCTTCGGGAGGGCGCCGAACCGATTACGCAGCAGCGTCTCCGTCTCCCCAAACGTCAGCTCGTCGGAGATCACCGGCGAGGACACGCCAATCTCTTGCACCTGGGCCAGCACCTCCACCGGGACGAGCTGGCCATTGATGCGCTCCTCCACGTCCGGCACGGTGACGTACTCCAGCCGCGGCGGCGTAGACTCGCGGTCGCTTACGAACGTGAACTCCATCGGATGCGTCTCGCCGACGATGTAGCCAATCGGCGAAATTCCCTCTCCCTCGGGGAGAGGGTCAGGGTGAGGGTTTTCCGTCATAAGAACCTCCTGGCGGAGCGGTTGTAGCGGATATCAGGCGCGACCACGCTGCGCAAGATCGACAAGAAGGGCCCGTCCACCACGTCGTTCGACAGCCGCACCTGGCGGTCGACGGCATACAGCGGCGCGTTGTACACGGTCGGGCCGCCGTAGCAGGCCTGCAGCAGCCTCAGGATGGGCTCGGCCGGCTCGAGCGGTCCGAGACCGCTCGACAGGTCCAAAAGCGTGTCCGAACAGCCGAGCGTATAGGCCGGCACGTCGACGCGGATGCAGTCGTCCCCATCGGCGAAGCGGACGTGAAAGGTGGCCACGGCGGGCGCGCGCTGCAGCCGCTCCACGATGTTCTCCAGCTGGCCGCGCGAGTAGCGGCTGCAGGCCGCAAAGCTCTCGGCGATGCGGCTCGGCTCCGACAGCAGCGTCTCGCGGAACCGGCCGAAGGAGTACAGCCCCAGCAGCACCGGCGTGCTCCAGCCGGGCGAGCGCTCCGTCCAACGCTGGAGCGCCTCGGCGTCGGGCGGAAGGCGCGAGTCGGGCAGCATCTCGAAGTGCTCCGCCATGTCCACCGAGATCCGATCGACGTCGTCCGGCAGGTGCAGCAGCGTATGCGTCAACACGCGGTCCTGCGTGGTCTTGGAGATGCCCAGCAGCAGGATGTCCTGCTTACGGCAGGCCTCGAACAGGTCGAGGTAGGCCTCGAGCACCCGGATGGGTAGGTCGGCGTCGTCTGAGCAGCCGAGCTGGCGGTGCAGCGCCTGCAGGGGGTACAGCAGGTGCGGC
>DATGVV010000425.1:0-7076 GCA_035299885.1 Chloroflexota bacterium
ATTCGTCACCAACCTACCTGAGAAATACCGCTAGGGAGAAACAATGTGAGCAGCATCTGGGTTGATTTGCTAGGCAGTGAAGTTCGCTATCGGGGCAATACTTACCGCACACGAACTGTCGAGGCGGGTAGTGGCGACACGCTCGTACTGATCCACGGCGTCGGTGGCCACGCCGAAGCGTACAGCCGCAATATCGTGCGCCTGGGGCACAACTTCCATGTGGCGGCCATCGATCTCGTGTGGCATGGCCTGTCAAGTAAGCCACCGTACACCACCGAAATGGTGCCCACCTATGCGAAGCAAGTGGTCGACCTGCTCGATTCGATGGGTGTTCAGCGCGCCCACGTTGAGGGCGAGTCGCTGGGCGGCTGGGTGACCATGTATCTGGCGCTGAACTATCCCGACCGTGTGAACAAGGTCGTGCTAAATACGGCGGCGGGCATCCATTGGAAGCCGGGCACGGTGGACGAGCATCCGGAGACGGGCGTCAACCTACTGCGCGAGCGCTCGCTGGCCGCGATCCGGGATCCGAACCGTGAGACCGTGCGAAAGCGGCTGGAGTGGCTCATGGCCAGCCCTGATCGCGTGACCGACGAGCTGGTGGACGTGCGCCACACCCTGTACAACCTGCTGGAGACCAATGCTTCGCTCACCCACGTCTTCGAGAACAGCTTTGGCGGACCCACGACTCTCAATCGCATCGAGGAAGACGAGCTGGCCAAGGTCAAGGCGCCGACGTTGGTGTTCTGGACGGACAAAAACCCCGGGGCCGGGCCGGACGCTGGCGAGCGCATCGCCAAGCACATCCCCGGCGCGGAGTTCTACTGCATGAAGGACGCCGCGCACTGGCCGCAATGGGAGCATCCCCAGGAGCACGACGAGGTAGTCACGGCCTTTCTCAAGAAATAGATGCGCCTCGTTCGTGTCTCAGGACTTCTTGTCCTAGGCTGTCTGCTGCTGGGCTGCGGCGGCGGCAGCCCGGCGGTATCTCAATCGGCTGCATCTCCGCCCTCGCTCCGCTCAACGTCGCCTTCGGCCGATTGGGAGAAAGTCGTGGCCGCCGCTCGGCAGGAGGGCAAAGTGGTTCTGGGCGTGCCTCCTGGCCCGCAGTATCAGCCCGCGATTACGAGCGGCTTCGAGAAGGCCTATCCAGGCATCGCCGTCGAGATCACGAACATCCACGCCGCCGGTTTCACGGCTCGCGTCGCGAAGGAGCGGGCAGCTGGCGTATTCGCCTGGGACGCTTGGATCGGAGGACCGGACGTCGACGTCTACCAGCTCGCCAACGATGGCGTGTTCGACCCTTTCAAGCCGGAGATCGTGCTGCCGGAAGCGCTGGACGACAGTAAGTGGATGGAAGGCTTCGACGCCGGCTTTTCAGATAAAGGCAAGAAGTTTACCTACGACCTCGGCGCCAACGGTGGCGGGCGCATCTTCGCCAACCGCGATTTTGTGCCGGAATCGGCTCTGGCTACCTGGGAGGATCTGTGGAAGCCGGAATTCAAGGGCAAGATCGTGTGGCAAGACCCGCGCCAGTCAGGCTCCGGCGTGAGCACCGCCTCGATCATGCTCAAGCTCTATGGCGAGCAGAAGCTGCGGGATTTGTGGTCGCAGCAGCAGGTGACGATTTCGACTGACGAGCGTCAGATGGCCGACTGGCTGGCGCGTGGCACACAGCCCCTCGGGGTGGGCCTGGTGCGCAACCGTGGCATCGATCTGCTGCAGCAGCAGGGCGTGGGGCGAAACATCCAGCCAGTCGCGAGTCCGGTTGTGACGAACTCGCCGGGAGCACACGCGGTTGTGGCGATCAATCGCCCTCCACACCCCAACGCCCGTAAGGTCATGTTGAACTGGCTGCTGACCCAGGATGGCCAGCGCATCCTGGCCGACGCAGCCAAGGTAAACAGCCGCCGGCTCGACGTGCCGATTGTCGACCCGAGCACGGCGGTGCCCAAGGATGCGAAAACGTTCAATCCTCAGGCTGAGGAATTTGCGCCGTTGCGGCAGCAGGCCAACAAGATCGCCCAGGAAATTTTCAAGTAGCTAGCTGACGCGAATAACGCCGGAAATAGGGCGATCCCGATCGCGCCCGGGCGCAGGAGCAGCCGTTGACTCCCGAAAGCCACCCTTGATGACCGGCAGCTCGATGCAAACGTTCTGCGCCGCATCGCGGAAGACGTTCATTGGCTCGCCGCCGGCCTCGACGATCTCGACCTGCTCGAGGAGCAGACGGCGGTACAGGATGATGCCTTTGTCCGACTCGCCGAGCCGCTCCTGGGTACGGTCCATGATGTCACCCTGGGCCATGCAAGCTAAGTGGTCCTGGACGCGCACCGCTTCGAGGTTCCACTCCCCATTCTCTTTGCGCATCGGAATCTCGTAGCACGGAACCGCTTCCTGGCCGGCCAAGTCCTGGTTGCTGGCCGCCGGGGTACAGTCCAGATCCCACTGAACGCAGTGCGTGTCATCCAGCGGCGTCCGCCAGATCATAGTCATGGAGCCGTTGTTTGAGATGAGGTTGATGTTGGGCATGATGACCGGCTGACCGACGCTCCACGGCTCGTCCTCCTTGGTCCTGCCCTCTCGCAACCGCCTCCGCATGAGCCCGTAGTCCCAGGGCTCGGTGGCATGGTCGACGTGCCGCTGCAGGAAGGGCAGCGTATAGCGGTACTCGGGGCTGTCCTTGGGATAGCCGCGCGATTCCAGCATCTGGACGGCGAAATGTCCGTGCAACCACTCGATGTGCGTCTGGTCGGGCGAGTTCTCCATCTCCTGCAACCAGTTGCAGGGGACCTCGGTGAAATACACCTTGCGCACCAGGTCCTCGCGGACGAGCGGCTCCCAGCGCGGCAGCAGAGGGGCGGGCTCAGGACCCAAGTAGGCGAACACCAACCCTCCGAGCTCCTGCACCGGATAGGCCTTGAGCCTGACCTTGTCCTTGAAGGTGCTCTCCGCCGGCTCTGCCGGCTGGGCGACGCACTGGCCCGTGGGGTCATAGGTCCAGCCGTGGTAGGGACAGCGGAGGCCTTCCTCCACCGGATAGCCCCACATCAGGTTGACCAGCCGGTGGGCGCATCGATCGGCAATCAGGCCCAGCCGGCCCTGGCGATCGCGGAACAGGATCAACGACTCGCCGAGCAAGCGAATGGGTTTGACCGGCTTGTTGATGAGCTCGCTGCTGGCGGCGATGGGCAGCCAGTAGCGACGCAACAGTTCGCCGGCGGGCGTGCCCGGTCCCACCCGAACCAGCTTTTCGTTTTGCTCCCTCGTCAGCATGGCTCCACTCCGTTCGGCGGGAACAGCACGCTGCATTTGCAGGAGTTCATGAGATAGCTCTCCAGAAACTCGCAGTACGAGGGCTTGAGGCGCAGCTCATGCATCGCTCCGGCCAGCGGCAGCCAGTTCAACAGCTCGTTCTCGCCCGCTGCCTCGACCTCCTCGAGCGACAGGTCGCGCCAGGCAGTATAGTTGCCGGCCTTCAGCTCCTCGAAACGCCTGCGGTCGGAGGCAACATCGGGATAGACGTAGTGGTTCTTGGCGGTGAGGAAGGCGTGCGACCAGCTCGACGAACCGATGATGACGGTCCGCCAGGGGCTGGCCCGCATGGCGCGGGCGACTGCCTGGCCCAGCTCGAAGCAGCGGCGCGGCGATGGGGCGGGCGGATCGAGCTCGCTTTCGCCATCCTGGAACAGGTTCGCAGAGCCGCCCCGGTTGCGCACCAGGCTGCTGCCATAGGCGTTCACGTGGAACGGGACGATGGGATACGGCCAGCCGGTGCGGTCGTAGTCGAGATACAGGATGGTGTTGATGAAGGCGTGACCCAGCCCTTCGTGGTGCAAGGAGCGATAGGCGTAGGCCACGTCGAACCCATCGCCCAGCAGTGCGCGGGCGAGATGACGGCCGGCCTGCGCGTGACCGGCCGTGTGAAAGGCCTTGTCGTTGGGCTCGCCCCACACATTGGGTAGGGGCGGGCCGCCCCGCGCCTTGAGAAATGGCTGCGTCTCGTACTCGTCCCGAATATAGACACAGAACGGCGGCACGAGGTCGTCGTGAAAATTCTCGAACTGATCGTCCCCGAAGATGACCGCGACGTCCGGCTTGAAGTCATCCAGGCCGGCGCGAAGACGGCGCATCCCCGCCACAAATGCGCGCCGGTGCTCGGCGGCGAAGCTCTTGCCCTCGTCCGAGCCCCATTCCCGCTGCATTACCTCCGGCCAGTTCTTAGGGTCTTTGAGTTCCGCGGGCACCCTGCTGCTGGTGATCGTCTGCTTGACGCGCAGCGCCATCTCCTCGTCCAGGTAGCGAAACCCAGGGAAATGGCTCAAGCCCAAGCCCAAAATGTCAGCCACCGGACCGCTCCTCACTAAGGGTCGCGACCAGCCGGTCGATGAAGCCCGCATCGTCGAGCTGCTTGACCCAGTGCAGGTCCCACAACGCCAGCGGGTTCAGCCCCTCGCAATTGGGGAACTCGGCGCTGGCCATCTCATACATATTGATTACCGCTTGTGGTGTCGGATAGGGCTTCAGCTGCAGCGGCTTCACGATGGCGTCAAAGCGCCATTCGAACTCGGCGCGGTCGCTCATGCCCATCAGCGCCATAGGCTCGCGGGCGGCAAACTCTAGCGCTTCGGCGCGGCGCAGCTTGAGCCAGCACATGGCATGGACAACCCCTTTCATGTAATCCCGCACGAGCTCGTCGTTGGCAGCGGCAAAGCTTGTCAGGCACGCTTGAGCGTAGTGGCTCACCACCGGGACGGGGGCCGCGGCCATAACTTTGAGCCCGGCCTGCAGGGCAGGCTTCATGTACAGACTCGAGATGAACGTGGCCGCGCACTCGCCGCTTTCCACCTTCTTCCACTGGCACCAGCGGCCGACTTCCGCGTCGGGCACCATCACGATGTTGACGCGCCCCTCCAGGCCCATGGCTCGCAGCCGCAGCACAACGGCGTGAAAGCGGCCCGATGTGCGGACCGCGATGTTCTTGCCAACCAGCTGAGCGGGGTCCCCGATGCCGGGCGCCACCACCATCTCGCCCTCGTTGATCAGCTGTGGCGCGCAAAACATGGTGACGTTGCGGCCACGCAGCGGCTCCCCGTACAGATACTCCAGGTGTTCAATGATGACGTCGCAAGCGCCATCGGGCAGCGCATCCTCATAGTCCTGGGTGCCTTTGATCTGCAGGATCTCGACGTCCACGTCGTGCTGCCGCGCCGTCTCGCGGATAGCCCAGATCACCGGCGACCGGTCGTTGTCGCGATAGGCCAGGCGAACGCGCCGCATGCCGCCTACTCGCCAGCCTGGCGAAGAGTCTCGCGCGAGCCGCTGATGGCCAGGGCCCTGATCTCCTCCTTAGGCCGCAAGCCGTGTTTGAGGAGCAGGAACGGCCAGGCGCGGTAGGGGTTCTCCATGCGCGCGCCCGAGAGGCCGTGGCTCATGTCAGCCAGCGGCTGGGGCTTGGTGAACTGCATCAGGAACAGCTGGTCGAAGCAGGCATTCTCGAACTGAATGGCCGCCACAGCGGTGGCTTCCACGTTGGGTCCCACAACCACAACTCCATGGCCCTTCAGGAACACCGCGTAGTGGTCGCCGAGCGTGTCGGCGAGCGTCTCCGCCATCTCGACGGTGTGGATGCCCTGGCTCGACGGAAAGATCGGCACGCCATCGGCAAACAGGCCAGCTTCGCGTTTGAAGGCAACGAAGCCGATATCCAGGAGGCCGAGCAGAATGCCGTAGCGCGGATGACTGTGAAACACGGCGCCCACGTCGGGGCGGCGACGATAGATGGTGCTGTGGATGATGGTCTCGATCGGCAGCGGGCCGGGACCGGCCAGCCTTTTGGCATCGAGGTTTACCGTGCAGATATCCTCGGGCTCGGCCAATGCACCGGCATAACGCGGGTTGATCAGGAAGGTCTCCCCACCGGGCAGACGGGCGCTCAGATGGCCCGAGCCGGTCTGCACATTCTCCTTGGTGAGGACCTGAATGGCCTCGATGAGGCGCCTGGTTAAGTCAGAGTCAGCCATGGCGAGCGATTTTAACTCCCTCAACAGAGTTAAAATCGCTCGCCATGGCTGAACTACTTGGGATTGGCTGCACGCACGCACCACACTTGCAATTCACCGACGCTGATATGGCCAACGTCCTGCGGCGGACGCTCAACAGCGACCGCACTCCAGCCAACCTGAGAGATCCGCAAAACTGGCCGCCGGGTATGCGTGAGGAATGGGGCGACGACGAGGGCCGAAGCGCTGCCACCCGCCACCGCACCAGCCAAGTAGAAGCCTTCCGCACGGCGCGGCGCGCGCTCGACGAATTCAAGCCCGATGTCGTCCTTATCTGGGGCGACGACCAGTACGAGAACTTTCAGCTGGACTTGTTGACGCCGTTCTGCGTCTTCGCACTGGACGAAGTCATCGTCGAGCCGTTCAAGCCCAGCGATGGCCTGAAGGCGAGCGCCAACGTCTGGAACGAGCCGACCGACACGGTGGTGAAGCTCGGCGGCCATCAGGAGGCCGCCACCTTGCTGGCGGGTGAGCTGGTGCGGAGCGGCTTCGATGTAGCCTGTTCGTTCCGCCTGAGCCACGCCAAGTCGCTAAGCCATGCATTCACCCGGACGCTGCTGTACCTGGACTACGACCGAAAGGGATTCGACTACCCCGTAATCCCCTTCCACGTCAACTGTTATGGCTCCGACCTGCGCATCAAAGGGAACGCGCCGCCCGGCCTGCCCCGCGACAACAGCCGCTCGCGCTGGCTGCCGCCTTCGCCGCCGCCCTGGCGCTGCTATGACTTGGGCAAGCGCATCGCCGAGATCCTCAGTGACAGCCCCTGGCGAGCGGCGCTCATAGGCTCGTCCAGCTGGTCCCATGCATCGCTTACGGCCAAGCACGCCTTCGTGTACCCGGACATCGAGGCCGATCGCAAGCACCTGGCCGAGCTGCGCGCGGGCCAGTTCGACCGCTGGCGCGAGCTCGATCACGACGAGATGCGTGCGTCCGGCGAGCACGAGATGCTGAACTGGGTATGCCTCGCAGGCGCAATGGCCGGGCGGGAACCGCAGATCTTGGCCTATTCGG
>DATGVV010000426.1:0-12514 GCA_035299885.1 Chloroflexota bacterium
GTTCGTCAATGCGCAGCAGTTAGGGCCATGGCCCTGCTCGACCGGCTGAAAGTCACGTTCAAAGCGCTGGCCGCACCGGCGGACGATCCGCGTGAGATGTACGGCGAAGGCCTGGACCGGCAGCGGACGCTGCTAACGAAGGTGCAGCACGCACTGGTGGACATCGCGGCGGCGAAGAGCCGTTTGCAAGCCAAGACCGCCGAGGTGCGCGACAAACTGCCGGCGTTGCAGGAACGGGCCAAGCGCTGTCTGCAGGCGGGCCAGGAGGACCTGGCCCGCACCGCCCTGCAGCAGCGGCAAGTCGCGATCGTGATGCTGGACGCACTGGAAACTCAGGTCCGGGAGCTGGAGCAAGAGGAGCAACGCCTGGTGGTAGTCGAGCAGTGCCTTTCGGCGCGGGTCGAAGCCTTTTTCACGAGACAGGTGGTCATCATGGCGCGCTACAGCGCTGCCGAGGCGCAGGTGCGGATCAACGAATCGCTCAGCGGTGTTTCCCAGGAGTTGGCGGACCTGGGCGCGGCCCTGGAACAAGCCGAACAGAAGACGGACCACATGCAGGCTCGCGCCTCAGCTATCGATCAGCTTGTCGAGATGGGCGCGCTGGACATGCCCGTGGTGTCGAGCAGCGACACGGTCGAACGTGAGTTGGCCCAGCTCGATACGGCAAAAGCCGTCGACGACCAGCTGGCGGCGCTGAAGAAGGAGATCGTCAGCGATGGCCGTCCTCCGCGCTGATTCACTATCCCGAGGGTCAATTTCTCATGCTGTTCCTGACAGCCTTGCGCGTTGCGAGGCGGGCGTTAGTGGAGCTTTAGAGACGAAATTGGCTTACCGGTGCATCCACCCGAATGTGCCAAACATCAGGGCTTTCATTGATGCCAGGCTGCGGCTGTTCACCGATGCTGATTGCAGAAAAGATGACGCTCAAAACCCTTGAACGATTGGTGAACCCAACCAGCTCCGCGAATAGCCCCGAGCACCTGTACGAGCTACTTGCGAGGCGCGCCCAGGCTTGGCCCGACGCCACAGCCGTAGGCGCCCAGCGCGGACTTGGCTGGTACACGCTAACCAGCCAAGAGATGCTGGGCCGCGTCGATCAGCTCGCGCGAGAGCTGGAGCAGCGTGGGATCAGGGCCGGAGATCGGGTGGTGCTGTGGGTGCCGAATACCTGGCTCACGCCGGTGTACCTCTTTGCGCTATGGAAGCTAGGCGCAATCGCGGTGCCCTTTGACCGTGAGATGAACCCGTCAGCCGGAAAACAAATCGTGGGACTGGTTGAGCCCCGACTAGTGCTCGGTGGCTACCATGAGAAGCCTGCCTGGCTCGGCAAGGCCGAACTCAGTGAGTGGTGGGAGCCCGAGACCAGCGCCAGCGGCACTGTCGCTGACCTTCATTGGACGGGTCCGTCCGAGGAACTGGCCGCCATCTCCTTCACTTCCGGAACGACTGGCAATCCCAAGGGCTGCATGATCAGCCACGCCAACCTATGCTCCCAGGTAGCGGTCCTCCAACAGAATATCCCGCTCGATCCATCATGCCGGCTGGCCAGCATCCTGCCACTCTCGCACCTGTTCGAGCTGACCTGCGGGCTGCTGTACCCGCTTTCAGCCGGGGCAGCCATCCATTACGTGCCCAGCCGTAGAGGGCGGGATATCTTGCGCGTGCTGAGCGAGCAGCGGGTCACCCACATGATCGCCGTGCCACAGCTGCTCACCATCATGGGCGAGACGATCGAGGGTCAGCTGCGAGCCAAGCTGCCAGAGCCCCTTCTTCGGGCGATGTTCAAGCTGGCAGACCGGCTGCCGATGACCGCCCGCCGGCGCCTCTTCACTCCGGTGCATCGCAAGCTTGGCGGCGAACTGCGGCTGATTGCCGCGGGAGGCGCGGCCCTGCCGGTGGACGTCGAGCGGCTGTGGGAACGGTTGGGCGTGCGGATCGTGCTCGGTTACGGCACCAGCGAGTGCTCGCCCGTCGTCGCCTGTGGAGCGCCGGATGGCAGCACGCCGTTGGGTAGCGTGGGAAAAGCGCTGAATGGCGTGGAGGTCCGGCTTTCTCCAGAGGGCGAGCTGCGGGTCAAAGGGCCCAACGTCATGCGTGGGTACTTCAAAGATCCAGCGCGCAGGCGCGAAGTGCTGCACGACGGCTGGTACTCGACGGGCGACCTGGCCCAAATCGATCGCGAGGGCAACATCACCCTTACCGGACGAGCCAAAGACCTGATTGTGCTGCCCTCTGGCCTAAACGTATGGCCTTCAGACGTTGAGGATGCGCTGCGGAAGGACCCATCCGTCCAGGACGCCGCCGTCATCCCGGTGCCAACTGCCAGCGGCGGCATTGCCTTGCACGCGTATCTCATCCGCCGAGGAGCCGGCACGGAAAGCGCAAAAGAGGTTGCGGCCCGCTGCAACCGTGCGTTGGCCCTGCCCCAGCGGATTAGCACCGCGTCGTGGTGGACTGAGGGCGATTTCCCTCGCACCAGCACCCTGAAGGTTCGACGTCACCTGCTACCACTCCCCTCGGTCGGACCCGAAGCCAAGGTGAGCGAGCAGGTAGCGCCGCCAATCAACAGCGCGGTCGCCGAAGCTGTGGCCGCGGCAGCACATCTCCAGGCGGTCCGGGCAGACCAGACGCTGGCCGAGCTGGGGCTCGACAGCCTGGGCATGGTCGAGCTCGCGCTGGCCATCGAGGAGAAGACCGGCGTCACGGTTGATGAAGGCAGCCTGTCCGCGGAGATGACCGTCGCGCAGCTATGCCAGCTCATCGAAGCACCAGGATCGTCGACGACCGCGCAGCGCGCGCCAATGACGGTGCCAGTGTGGCCCTATACCTGGGGCCGCTGGCTGCGATGCCTGAGTTGGCCAATCGACCTGCTTTATCGCCGGGTCGTAACGGAGACGGTCGTGGTCGGCGCCGAAAACCTTGAGGCGCTGCCCGAACCAGTCATGTTCGCCGGCACGCACCATGGTTTCGGCGATATGCCGCTCATCCAACACGCTCTAGCCAAGACTCCGGCACGACACTTCGCGCGCTCGCTCGTCATCGCCATGGCGGGGGACATGCTGGCCAACGCCGGCTGGCTCGGCAAATACGGGATAGCCGCTTTCGGGCTGTTTCCGCTGGCGCGCAGCGGCAACCGTGAGGAGAACCTGCGCTTGCTGCTGCGCATTGCGCGCCACGGCAATGCCGTCGTAATCTTCCCGCAAGGCAAGCATGTGAATCCCGAGGACGAGAAGCTGGAACTTCAGACAGCCAGCTTCCGGCTGGGGACAGCCGTCCTTGCCGAGGCTCTGAGCGCCACGGTTGTCCCGTTTGGCGTGGCGGGAACCGAGCGGGTCATCCCGCCACGCCACGAGCAATGGCACGGCCGGATGATCGCCGGTATCCCAGTCTCGCTCAGCCCCACGCCCCTGGCCATCGCTTTTGGCCAGCCGCTGCAGCAAGCCGAAGGTGAGAATGGCGAGCAGTTCACCAGGCGGCTGCAGGCGACCTGCTTCTCCTTGGCCCGCCAGGCAGAGGCGGCGCTGCAGGCCCGACGATGATTGACCAGCAAGAGCCGCTCAGCCCCGCCAAGATCGGTCTCTACAGCGTGGGCGACCTGGGCGCCAGCATCGTTTACTCCTTCGCCAATACGGCTTTCCCGCTGTTTCTAACCAGCTATCCAGCGGTGCCGAATTGGGCCGTGGGTCTGCTGGCCCAGGAGCGCTCGCTGGTCGGCGCCTTCATCCAGCCGCTGGTGGGCGCGATCTCCGACCGGCTGCCACCCAACCGGCTGGGTAAGCGGCGGCCGTTCTTTCTCCTGGGAGTGCCCCTAGCAGCGGTTGCGCTCCTGTTCTTCGCCTCGCATCCACCCATGGTCGCCGTGCTGGCGGTCATGACCATCTTCTCCTTCTTCCTCAACATCGCCTACGACCCGTACCTAGCGCTGATGATCGACATCGCGCCCGAGAAGCAGCGTGGGCGCATCGGCGGAGTCATGGCCGTGTTTCGTATGTGCGGCCAAGCGGTGACTATCACCATTGCCTTCCTGCTGTGGACGAACCATGAGCCACTGGTTTTTCTCCTCGTGGCGCTCGGCCTGGTGGTGGCCTTCAGCGTCACCTTCGTGTCCGTGCAAGAACCGGCCATCGTGCCACAAGTCAAGCCAGAAGGGCTGCAGCTCAAACCAGCTGAATACCTCCGGGATCTGTGGTCGCAGCGCGAGGTGATGAAGTACCTGGGCGCGACCTTCTTCTATTGGTTCGGAGTGGGAGGCGTGATCCCGTTCATCACCCGCTTCGGGGTACAGGCGCTGGACCTGAAAGAGAACGTGTCTTTCACCCTGCTGCTGCCGGCGCTGGTCGGGACGGCGCTGGCTGCCGTTCCCGCAGGCATCATCGGCGAGCGCGTCGGCAAGAAGCCGGTGCTGGCTGCGGGCCTGGCAATATTCGGCGTGGCCACGGTCCTCAGCGCGCTGCTGGCGCGCAGCTATGTTGAAGCCCTGATCGCGCTGTTCCTCTTGGGCCTGTGCAATGGCGTCGCCAACGCCTTACTCTTCCCGCTGTTCACCGAACTGATCCCTGGCCAGCGCGCCGGCGAGCTGACGGGGATCAGCTCCACTGTGTGGTCGCTGGCTCAGCCGATCGGTGCCTTCGGTGCCGGCCTCTTGGCCGATGGCACTGGTACAGTTCGCGGCGCCTTCGCCGCCGCGGGGGTGGCGCTGCTGATCGGGTTTGGGTTGCTGATGACGGTACGGGTACCGCGCACAGCAAGGGTGGTCCATACAGCCCCAGATCCTGAGATCGCTATGGCCAGTTCGAGGCCATGAATGCGTTCGTGAGGTTTGTGCCAGCTGGAATCTCAGCAGCGCGCCTCATGGCGATGTTGCCCTTATCCCTGCCACGCTTCCGGCCGCCGATCACATCGCTACGTCGTGTGTGGCATCCAAGTGATCAACCATGAGCTCCGGACAGGTAGATGTCGTGACCGGCGCAGTCAGCTACACGGGCCGCTTCATTGCTCAGCGTCTCCTTGCGGGCGGCCTCTGAACTCCAACGGCATTTTCGATGATGGCGTCCCGAGTTGAACCGAAGCAGAGGCTTCTTGCGCCAGCCCTCGTCATCCCGTTCGGGTTGGCCATCGGATTGGTTCTGTATGGCAACTTCCTAGGTCTGGTCGATAGTCTCACAGCCCCGGTACTGGTGCGCAGTGTCGGGGCAGTGGCACTCGGACTAGGCATCGTTGTCGTCGGCCTGCGTCGCGGTTTGCTCACGAGATTAGGACTTCGGCGCGGCAACCTGTGGCCGAGTCTGGGCTTAGGTACAGCTGTTGGGCTGATCATGGGCCTGCCTGGAGTGATCTACCTGCTGTTTGGAGCCCTCGTTCCGCTGTCTGCAGCCAGCGGATTCCATGAGCCGACCCATCGCGGCGAGCTGGCGCTATTTGTTTTCGGCCACTTGCTAATCGCCACGGCACTAACTGAAGAGTTGGCGTTTCGCGGATTGCTTCAAACAATGCTTAAACCGGCAATTGGCCAAAGGGCGGCCTTATTGGTGACCGCTTGCGCATGGGCCGCTTGGCACTTGGCGGTGAATGCACACACGCTGGCTTCCCTCTCCGCCGCACGTTCCGCAGCCGCTGTCGCCTTGGCTTTTTTGGTGCAAAACCTGGCCGTTTTAGCGGGCGGGCTGTTACTCGGTTGGTTACGAGAGAAGCACGACAATCTTGCCGGATGCATACTTGCGCATTGGATCGCCGACATCTTGCTTGTTGGCAGCTTTTATCTCGGCGGACTCATGTAAACGTTCGATGAAGTCGATTGCCGCCGCCAGTACGACGCGCGCGCGGGTCATCCGCCACGGTAAGCGCGCCAATGACTCGCTTCCCGTGCGCGTCTTCAGAACATTCGGCGAAGCGAAGATGGGCTACTACGCCCGCGGTTGAGGGATGCCTGCTCAAGTGATGCTTTTGCAGCTGGCCGGACACGGAGGGAAGGCTGTTCCCGACTAACCCGCCATCACGACTTCCTCGGCCTGCCTGGTCAGCGCGAAACAAACTTCCTGAAGCCGATGAATGAAGGTCAATGCGTCTTCGCCATTCTCTGGTGTTAGGGCCTGTCCGAAAGCGATTGCCAATGGCACTCGTGACAGTCTCGAGGGCACCTGCCAGGGCTTGACTCCGTGCAGGTCGGGCGGAATGGCCTTCTCCGTATTGGCCAGCCCGAAGGGCACGACGGCGGCATCGAGCGCTTCCGCGAGCCGGCTCACGCCGGCTTTGAAACCAACCGCCGGGTCGCCGGCTCTTTCCCTGGCAGGGTCGGCGTGGAGGCCTTGCGGAAAGATGACAATCGCGTTGCCCTTCTGCGCTATTTGCACCAGCCGCCGCAGGCTAACGTCGGGGTCGCCCGTGCGCTCCAGCGGAAACAGGCCAAACGCGGTGATAGCCCACCCACCGACGAGTCCGGTGGCGAAGCCTTCCGCTGCCGTTGCCACAACGAGCCGCCGTGTATAGCGTCTGGCCGCCGTCTGCCCCAGTCCGAACCGAACCAGCGGCAGGTCCGCAAAGCTGTGATGCGTCCCGGCGAAGATGACTCGCTCCGGCAGCTCCTCCACATGCTTCGCGCCAACCACGATGGTCCGCGTAATGAGCCTCTGATAGACGGCATCGAGCGGAAGGCTCAGGAAACGCAGGCTCCGACCAAAGGTGTATGGCCACATCGGCACCTCCCGAGAGTGGGCGGAGCGGGCTGGACCGTCCTGCCCGTGAGCGCCGGCCAGAACTCCCCGGAGCTGCTCGACCGTCATGTCGGCGGCAAGCTCGCTCTCATCGATGGCGATGCCGGTTTTCTCCTCAATCGCGAGCGCCAGCTCCACGAGACCGAGGCTGTCGATCCCGAGCTCGGCCAGCGTTTGCTCGTCGCGCACCGTCTTCTGGTGAGACGCGGCGGCAACAGCCTCTATAACCGCGTCCTCTGCTAAAGCCGCCGCAGCCGTTTCCGCCGGTGCGCTTTCAGGCGGCGCCAGCATGTGACGGCGAACCTTCAGCGTGTTGGTTCGTGGAAAATCGGATTCCGGCCACCACGACGCTGTTGCCACCCGCTGATGCAGCGCGAGCTCTTTGTTCGCGCGTGCGGCTATTGCAGTAGCGTTGACGCCCCGATCCTTGACGCTCTGCGGGATGAGATAGGCGTGCAGTGTTGCTCTGCCGGCCTTGGTTGGCACCGCAATGACGGCCGCGTCTCGGACAGCCGGGTCATTGCGCAAGGCATCTTCGATGTCCGACGGCCAGACGTTGAGGCCGGAAGGCAGAACGATGAGATCTTTGGCGCGGCCGGTGAGGGTGATGTTCCCCTCGGCGTCAATGGTGCCGATGTCGCCGGTCGAATACCAGTCCTCACGCAGCACCTCGGCGGTGCGTTCTGGGTCTTTGAAGTAGCCGCGCATGACATTCGGGCCCTTGACCTCGAGCTCGCCGTCAGATGACGGCCGCACTTGAACGCCAGCTATGGGCCGGCCGACACTGCCTGGGGGGGTCGTCCCGTCCGGCGAGCTGCAGGTGATGATGGGTGAGCACTCGCTGGCGCCATAGCCGATGACTATCCGCACACCGAGGCGCTCCCACAGCCGCTGCACGCGGTAGGGCAGTGCTGCTCCGCCGGCGGCGATGATCTGCAGATGTCCGCCCAGCCGGTGATGGACAGGCCAGAACAGCTTTCGGCGCGCCGGCATCGGGATCCCGTCTGCCACCTTGTACATCCGCTGCAGCACGGCCTGAGGCACCTTTGCCTTAAGCTGCGCTTCGAGCGGCTGCGCCATAAGCGTCAGGAACTGCGGGACGGCGATCATGTGCGTCACGCGTTGCTCTTGCAGGACGCGCAGAATGTCAGGGCCACGGCGGCTGGGGACGTAGTGGATAGCCGCACCGGCGGCGATCGGGAACAAGAGGCCGCAGGTCAGCTCGAATAAATGCGACAGCGGCAGGATGCTGGCGAGGCGGCTGGTGGCATTGATTGGAATCGAGTCCCTCAGGACCGCCACCTGAGAACAAAGGCCGACGTGCGTGATCAGGCAGCCCTTGGGATTGCCTGTGGTACCGGAGGTGAAGAAGATGGCCGCGAGCTCCTCGCTCGGCTGATCCCACGCGGAGTCGGGCCGGTCGCCTGGGCTTGGCTCCGACCACTCAGTCAACTCGACGGTCCCCAGCCACGCGGGCTGCTCTCCATACCCGCCCAACACGAGCCGCGGCTCGACCAGTTCGAGGATTTGCGCGCCGGCCAAGGGATTCATCTCGCGGTCGAAGGGCACGACGACGGCGCCGAGCTTCCACAGGGCGAATAGGTAGACAGGCGTACGCCAGGTGCTGGGCAGCCATACCACAACACGGTCGCCCGACCGGACGCCGCGCTCCTCCAGTTCATGAGCGACGCTAGCGACGGCAGACAGAAACTCGTGGCCGGTCAGGGTTTTCCAGAGGAGTCCCTGCTGGCTGCCAACCACGATGGCGTCCGGCCAGGACTGGAACCGACGCACGAGCAGCTGGTACACGTGCGCCGAATTTGGTGTCTCCGTCTTAGACCGGTCTGCTCGTTCTGATATGGCGGCCACAGGCAACCCCTCGCTGATGCTGCCTCACTTCGTAGCAGACGGCCGACGAACCGTCAAGGTCGCCAAACTTCCCTGACGTCGCTAAGCCAAGACCTCTACATCGGCGCTCCCCACGCTGGCGCGTGACATCCGAAGTGCTGCCTAATGGGCGTTAAACTGGAGAAGCTATCGGGTAGATCGCGCGTAAGTCTCCCTCGTTGCCCCATCAGTCCGAATTGGGAAACAGGGCAACCCGCGTCAGTCTCCTTGCCAAGGAGAAGGTCGGGAGTTCGAATCTCGTCTTCGGCTCTAAATCCTAAGATCGAGAGCTCTGTTCTGAGCACCGTGCTCGATGCCTCCTCCTATAGGACACTGCCCGCACAGGAGTAGACAAGCGCCGCATCTGAGCCGCCAGCGCTAGAGTGCGGCCTCGACAACTACGGCAGCGATCGGCTATCGTGGCCAGGACAAGACCCAACCACAGGAGAGTGAACCGTGATCGTCGATATCCACGGCCACACCAACGCGCCGCCATCGCTGTACGCCTATAAGTCGGGCTTGCTGGCCAGCAAGGGTGCCCATGGCAAGGGCAACCCCGGCATCAACGAGGAGCAGCTGGCCAACGTCGTCAACAACCACATTAAGAACAACCTCGACGTGGTCGGGACGGACATCCAGTTCCTCTCACCGCGGCCGTTCCAGATGATGCATTCGGAGAAGCCCGAGCGCATCGTCCACTGGTTCACCGAGGCCTGCAACAACGCCATCGCCCAGACGCTGAAGATCGCCCCGACGCGCTATCGCGGCGTGGCCAGCATCCCGATATGCCCCGGTCAGCCAATCAGCCAGGCCTTCGATGAGATGGACCGCTGCATCAACGACCTGGGTTTTGTCGGCATCATGATCAATCCCGATCCTCATGAGGGCAGCGGCGAGCCCTTCCCCGGCATGGGCGACGAGTACTGGTACCCGCTGTACGAGAAGATGGTCAGGATGGACGTGCCAGCGCTCATCCACTCGGCCAGCTGCAAGGACCCCTGGGACACCTACTCCAACTACTTCATCACCACTGAGACGCGCGTGATCATCTCGATGATCTCGTCGCAGACGTTCAAGGCGTTTCCCGACCTGAAGATCGTGGTCAGCCACGGCGGCGGCGCCGTCCCGTACCAGGTAGGCCGCTATCGCGCCTTCTTCGGCCGCCACCTCGAGGAATCGGGTGGCTTCGACGCGGAGCTCAAGAGGTTCTACTTCGACACCGTCCTCTACAACCAGGAAGCGATCGAGCTGCTGTTCAGGATCGTGGGCAGCGACCGCTGCATGTTCGGGACCGAGAACCCCGGCACGGGCTCTTACAAGGACCCGCAGACCGGCAAGATGCTGGACGACCTGAAGCCGGTCATCGAGGGCATCCCAGGCATCACCGAGAAGCAGAGGAAGGACGTCTTCGAAGACGTCGCCAAGAACGTCTACAAGCGATTCAAAGTTTGAGGTAGAGCAACATGGCCAAGAACGGATTCCGCATACTCGACAGCGATCTGCACCTCGAAGAGCCGCCCGACCTGTGGCAGCGCTACGTCGACCCGCCCTTCAAGCACCTGGCGCCAGTCGGCACCCAGAACGGTGTCACCGATCTCTCCATGAACCATCCTGATGGGCGGCGCTGGGGACAGCACACGCCCGTGCCGACCCCGCCTGGCCACAGCTATGAGCACGATCAGGAGCGCTACACCCGCTATTTCAAGATGGGCTGGTCGGCCCAAGGGCACCTGGAGGCGATGGACGTCGAGGGCATCGACGTGGCCTTCTTATACCCGAGCCGGGGTCTGCGCACCGTGGCCGAGGAGGGCATGGATCCGCCGCTGGCCGCGGCTCTGGCGCGGGCCTACAACAACTGGCTGTACGACTACTGCCAGGCCGATCCGCGGCGGCTGCTGGGCGTGGCCATGGTGTCGCCTTTTGACGTCGATGACGCCGTGGCCGAGACCCGGCGCGCGGTTAAAGAGCTGGGTTTCCGCGGCATCTTCCTGCGAGCCAACGTGGTGACTGGCCGCAACTGGTACGACCCGTACTACGGCCCGCTGTGGTCGACCCTGGAAGAGCTGGACGTGCCGCTGGGCTTCCACGAGGCGGGCGGCTCGGGCGCACCGTTCGCGGGCGAGCTGTTCGACAATTTCATGCTGCGCCACGCCTACTCGCACCCGCTGGAGCAGATGCTGGCTCTGGGCGCCATCTGCGCCGGCGGCGTGCTCCAGCGCCATCCGCGGCTGCGGGTCGCCTTCTTAGAGGGCAACTGCTCCTGGGTGCAATGGTTGCTGTGGCGATTGGATGAGCACTGGGAGTTGTATGCCGATCAATGGCCGCCGGCGGCCGAGATGAAAATGGTGCCCAGCGAGTATTTCAAACGCCAGGCATATCTGTCAGTCGATTGCGACGAGGAGGCCGTCAAATACGCTATCGAGGCTCTGGGCACCAGCCGCAACATCGTGTTCTCGACCGACTTCCCGCATTCCGACGCGAGGTACCCCCATTCGGTGGACACCTTCCTGGAGCTGCCCATCAGCCACGAAGACAAGCAGCAGATCCTATGGGACAACTGCGCGGCGCTATACGGGATGGGAGTGGCAGTCTAGGGTCGGACTACTTGAAGCCCTGAGCCATCAGCTTATCGACGATCGAGCTGTCGATCACCTTCTCGGCGCTCAGAGCTTTCACTGACGGATTGTTCTGGGCCAGGATGTCCATGCTCTTGGCGACGCCTGCTGGGTCGAGCTTCGGGGGCAGGGCGCCCTGGAAGTCCTTCTGCATCTCCTCATAGGCGGGCTCTGCGGCGGGCCCTTCGATCTGAAGGTACTTTTTCAGCCCCTGCACCACCTTGTCCTTCTGGCCGCGATCCAGCACCAGCTTGATGCCCTCCCAGGTGCCTTTGACCAGCGCTTCGGCACCGTCGGGCTGGGATTTCAGCACGCTTCCGGATATCGCCAGCCCGCCGCCGGCTAGGCCCATGTCGCGCTCCCGCAGGTCCATGAGGACCTTGAGCGAGCCGATCTTGTCCCGGAAGGTGGGATTAATGATGGTCGCCTGCACCTGGCCCGACTGGACCGCCTGGACGCGGGTGGGCTCGGTGCCCAGATTAATCAGCGAGATGTTGGTGCCCTGTTTAAGGCCGTACTCGGCCAGGAACACCTCCGCCACGACCGATGCCTGCCCGCCAGGATTCGCAATGGCAAAGGCTTTGCCTTTGAGATCTTCGACCTTCGTGATATCGGGCGTGACGACCAGCAGATAAGAGGGGCGTGTTGGAAAGCCCATGACGGAACGGATGTCGGAGCCGGCCGCGACCGCCTCGGCAACATTCGAGGGGTTGATGTAGGCGCCGGCGATCTCGCCCGATTGTATGGCTGCGATAGTGGTGTTGCCGACGCCGGTGGGGCTGAATTCGACAGTAGCTCCGTATTTGGCATACAGCCCCTGGTCGACGCCCAGCCAAATCGGAAGGAGACTGCTGTTAATGGCCGCCGCTCCGAGCTTGAGCTTAAGTGCCGCCTTGCCTGCTTGAGCGCTGCTGCTGGCAGCTGGCTGCGCCGCCGAGCCGCAAGCCGCCAGCACGAGCCCGGTGAGGAGAGCGAAACAGGCGAGAGCACGTCTGCAGAACATGGGCTGCATCCTATGTCCGCCCTCGGAGCCTGTCAAGATTTCGCCAGCTTTCTTCCGGTCTTGATCGGCTGGCCTTCGATTTCACTTCACCGCGTTGATGTAGGAGTCGTCGATCCACTTCGAAGGATCGAGCGGCCCCTTGAGCGTGCCTGCGTCGACGATGGCGTCGGCGTAGGCACGCATGCCTTCCACGTCGAACCTAGCGCCCTTGCTGACGACCTTGCCGTTGGTGCCCACGTACACGTCGTAAGTCTTGCTGGCGGCGTCCTGCGAGACCTTGGCCTTGTCGACCAGGAGCT
>DATGVV010000427.1:0-7816 GCA_035299885.1 Chloroflexota bacterium
TTCGAGGTGGTCGCGCTGGATGGGCGAGTGGTGCAGCCGGAAATCAAGGACACGATTGAGATCGGGCCGATGGGTTCGGCCGACCTGATATTCAAAGCCACCAACCCGGGCAAGTGGCTGTTCCACTGCCACAATTTCGAGCACATGATGAACGGCCTGGCGACCATCATCCGCGTGCAGTGACTCGACAAGTGACGGAGAAGACATGATCCAACCTCATGCGGCGCCCAGCAGCCTGACGCGGCGCTCATTCATTGCTCTGCTTCCGCCCACGGCAGCGCTCCTGCTAGCTGCCTGCTCCGGAGCGGGCGGAGCGACCAGCACCGGCGCCGGCGGTCAGCTGATCGCCAAGCCCGCCGAGAACGTCTGGCCGGACATCTTCTGGAAGTCCTCCCCGGAAGTGCAGGAGGCCTATCGCTACGCGCTGGCCAACCCGCAGGTCTTGCAGTACATGCCGTGCTTCTGCGGCTGTGTGAACCAGGGACATAGGTCAAACAAGGACTGCTACATCCAGGAGATGCGGCCCGACGGCTCCGTGGTCGTGGAGCCGATGAGCTTTGGTTGAGACATCTGCACCGGAGTCACGCGGGACGTGGCGCAGATGAGAACTCAAGGCAAGTCGCTGACCGACATCCGGGCGTTCATCGACGGCAAGTGGAGCAGCCGTGGCCCGAGCACGCATACGCCGCTGCCGCCGGCCGGGGCGTAGCGCTGTCGAGTGTCGGTGCTGATGCGCATCGCGCGTTTCTGGCCGGAACGGTGGCTTCCCATGGTATGCTGCCTGCCCGGTCTGGGCATCGCTGTACTGGTCGGCGCTTCGCTGGTCCTGGCGGCGCCCGTCCTGGGGCTGGATGCTGGCACGCCAGCCGTGACGGGACTGATCGCCATGGGCGTGGCCTGCCCGCTGACCAAGCTGATCGCAGTGCTCGTACTCCGGCGACAGATGGCCTGCCCTTTGCCAGCTGTGCGACGTGCGCCAGACAGGGCACACGCTCTCGCAGCGCTTCGGGCCGACAGCAATCGCCTGAGCGAACAGCTCACCGAACTGGCCCTGGACGGCCACTCTGAGCTCGAGATAACCGACCCACTGCAGCCTGGCGGAGCCGCTCACCCGCACCGCGCTTACGAAAGCTCCCAACCCGCGGTGGAGCCAGTTTGATTCAGTAAGGCGGGTGGAAGAAGCCGGCGCGGGAGATCGAGCCCAGCCGCCGTGTCACCCCCAGCGTGCCGATTGTCAGCGGAACGGCTCCGCCCAACGACAGGAAACTCTTGCGGGTCACGACAGGAGACTCAAGCGCCAAGCAGCGCTCGGATGTCCTTCAGGAAATCACCGGGGCTGAAGTTAGCGTCCAGCAGGACCCGTAGCTTGCCCTGTTTGTCCACGATGTAGAGCAGAGCGGAGTGACCGACAAAGACACTAGACGGGTCCTGCGACGGCTCCACGCCCACGTGGTACGCCTCCCAGACCGCCGACAGCTGTGATGGTGAGCCGATCAGGTAGTGCCAATTGGCGTAGTCGTCCAAGCCATGGTCGGCGGTGAACTTCTTGATGGCCGGGAACGTGTCCCCGCGTGGGTCCATGCTCACCGCCAGCATCTCCACCGAGGAAGCCTGCGCGCCCAGCTGCGTGACCGTCCCGGCCATCTTGTTGGCGATCGTGGGGCAGATGTCCGGGCAATGGGTGTATAGGAATGTGACGGCGACGACCTTGCCGAGCGTGGAAGACATGGTGACCGTCCGGCCGTTCTGGTCGGTCAGTGAGAACTCCGGAGCAGCGGGCGTGTCGGTAAAGGTCCCGCCTGCGAGCTGTGGGCTGGCCGTGCGCGTGCGGAAGACAAAACCGGCGCCGACCGCGAGTACGACGAACGCAGCAACCCCGGCGATTGCCAGGACGCTGTTCCGCCGGTGCGTCTTCAACCGCCTGCCGGTGGCGGGCCGGTCAGAACGGACGTCTGCCGCCATGTTGTGAGCCCGACCTAACGCTGCGCGATTTTGTCGGTTTCCTGGAGACTCTGTATCTCCTCGTCGAGCTCACGCTGCCGGCGTTGCAGGTCGGCCAGGTGCTCGTCACGACTGCGGAACTGCTGTCCGTGTGTTGCACCGGACTCGGGCGCGCGCTGCGCATCGGCTGAGCGGTTGCCCATCATGCCGCGCATCATCATCCACATCATGAGACCCATGCCGATGGGACAGGCGAGACCTATCAATATATAGAAGGCTTGCTGCATATCCTCCTCCAGTTGCGTGGAGCTACGACACAATTGTAGTTGGTAGAGCCGGCGCCCCTCAACCGAGCACTAGACTTGGAATCATGAGGTCGGCCAACCGCTTTTTCGCGGCCGCGTGGGGCCTGGCGCTGATGGCCCTGCTCGGCTTCGTCGTCCCCTTGGCCCTCGTGCTGCGAGAGGACGGCGGGCAGATGTCCCAGGCGGGGCTGATGGCGCTGGCCATGTGCCCGGCCTGGTTCGGCGGCTCCCAGCTGAGCTTCGCCTACGCCGGCGCGTGCCTGCTCGGCTCGCTGTTCACGGCTGGACTGGTCCGAGGCGTGGCGTCGGCGCTTGCACAGCGATCTGCCACCGAGCTCGTCCTCGAAGCGCTGGCCACCCTGCTCCGAGCTTGCGCGCTGCCACCCGTCGACGGCTGCGACGTCGTCGAGAGCGAAGATGTCTTCGCGCTCTGTCAGGGCTACCTGAGACCACGGGTTGTCCTATCGACCGGTTTGCTGGAGCTGCTGAGCGAGGAGGAATTGGAAGCCGTCATCCTGCACGAGCGCTTCCACCTTGCGAACCGCGATCCGCTCAAGATGCTGTTGGCACGTGTGGCGGCGGACGCCTTCTTCTTCATGCCCATCGTGGCCGAGCTGGCGGAGCGCTACCTATGCGTCAAGGAGATCGATGCCGACCGTGCGGCGATGGCGGCGCAGCGGGATGCCATTCCAATGACATCAGCGTTTTGCAAGGTGGCGCGCTCACGGCAGCACCTGCCGGTCAGTGCTGTGGCCGCTGTGGGCAGTTTGCTGCAGGCGACCGAGGAGCGTATCGCTCATTTGACCAGCGGGCGGGCGAGCTCGTGGCGCCCCTCTCGGATTGGCTTGGCCGTCTCAGGGGTAGTGCTCGCGACTGAAGCCGCGATCACGCTGTTCCTGGCCTACGGCTCATCGATGCCGATGCCGATGGACGGCTCACCTGGCGAGGTCGTGGCCTACGTCAAAGCTGGAGTGTGGACGCTCCTCTGCTGTGTCGGCATGGTCGCCGCCGTCCGGCTGTTCGCCGAGAGACTGGGTCGGACGCGGCCTAGCTGACGCCGCGCCGGCCGCGCTTTGCAGCCCGCAGAGCCGTTTCGAGCGCCTCCAGCGAATCGCCCTGCTCAGACAGCTCGGACACGAACTGACTCACCGCCACCGTGCCGAAGTCTCTTAGGAGGTCGCGCACAATGTCGCGCGAGACGGAGGCCAGGAAGTCGTCGCGGCTGACGGCCGCCTCGTACACGAAGCTCTTCTGATCCCGCTGCTGCCGCAGCAGGCCCTTCTCGGCGAGCCGGCTCATCACCGTCATGACCGTGGTGTAGGCGATAGCTCGAGTCTTGGCCAGCTCCGTGGTCACGTCCCGTACGGTGACTGGATGGCGCTGCCAGACGAGCTCCATGATCTCGGCCTGCAGGCCGCCCAGGTACTTCTCGACCTTGGGCGATGGCCGGAGGATCTTGTGATAGCTCGGCCGCCGCATCTACGACACTAATCTAGCAGGGGCAAGCAGCTACAGAAGTCCATCCAGCGTGCGGCGCAGGAAGTCCGCATCCATGCCGGCCAGTTGCAGCTGCCCACTGCCCGCGTTCAGCACCGGGCCGACATATTTGCTGGCCAGGCTGCCCTGCCTGTTCACGAAGAACGTCTCAGGCACGCCGCGCAGGCCGTACTCAATCGCCACCTTGCCGTTGCGGTCCAGAAGGTTCGGATAGGTGATGCCGAACTCCCGGATGAAGGCGCGTGCATTCGCATCGGAATCCCAGATGTTCACGCCCAGGAACACGGCACCGCGATCCTTGTACGTCTCCCAGGCGCGCTGCAGCGTGGGCGCCTCCTCGCGGCAGGGCACGCACCACGACGCCCAGAAGTTGATCATGACCGGCTGGCCGCGCAGGGCTGTCAGCTGGACTGTGCCGCCGTCGAGTCGTTCGAGCGTGAAGTCGGCTGCCGGGCCGCTGCCGACCGCTTGCGCGCCGAGCCTGAATGTGCCCGAGGACTGGCCGGCCAGTGCGTAGCCGAGTAGAAACAGTAATCCGGCTACGACGACCAGGATCGGAACGAGCGTGACCCAGAAGGCCGCCCGCCTAGCCGGCCGAGTTGCACTGAGGGAGCTCAGGCGATCCATGCAGCTTGACGGTCGAAAGCATACGTCAATGCTGTAGTAGGTAGCCTGGCTAGCGGCGTGCGGTGGCGATGGTCAGGACCAAGCCGGCCACGGCGATCACGCCGAAGAGCACCAGCCACGGCGCGGCGCCGGCCGTCATCATGCCCGATCCCATCATGCCGGAGCCACCCATCATCCCGCCCATCATGCTGCTCATGGCGCCGACGGCGACCAGGATGAACAGCAGCCCGAGGATGCCGGCCACCAGCAGAACGATGCCCACGATCAGGCCGGCGAAGCGCAGGCCATCGCTGGTTTGCGGAGGTTGACCGTTGTACGCCATCTGTGAGGGTCTCCTACAGCAATGTAGGGCCGCAAGGGCTATGCCAGCCGCTAGCCGGCTAGCATAGCGCGAAGGTTGTGCACCACGTCCTCGGGCTCGAAGTCTGCCCCGCTGAGCACCCGCTCATGACCCGCCTTGTCGATGAAGAACAGCGCGGCTGTGTGGATGACGCCCCCGGCCGGATTGACGTCGCGGACATCCTGCGCGGCGACGTAGTAGCCTTTCCAGACCTGCTCCAGTTCGCCTGGAGAGCCGAGCAGGTAACTCCAGCGACCGGTGAGACGGTGCTGCTCGGAGAACCGCGCCACCGACAAGCGGTCGTCCTGGCGCGGGTCCGTGCTCACAGCCACGACCGCCACCTTGCTGGCGTCAGGGCCCAGCTGGTCCAGCGCCTCGCGCAGCTTGTCGGCGATGATCGGGCAGACGTCGGGACAGTGAGTGTAGAGGAACGTCAGGACCACTGGCTTGCCCAGGAAGTCGGAAAGCGAGACCCGCTGGCCATCCTGATTGGTGAGCGTGAAGCCCGGCGCCTCGACGCCTCCGAGACTGGTGCCGACCAGCCGGTGGCTGCTGCTCCAGCGCCCAAAGCCCAGCCCCACCACCAGAGCGAGGGCCGCGACGATGACCACCGCGATGCCGGCTCGTCCCAACACCTTGGGATCGATCCGCCCGACACCCGCTGCCTGTTCTGCTGCCATTTTCCTCCTATAGCATTGTAGTTGGTGACTCTAGCTGCACCCGCCGAAGGATTCCGGCTGGCCTATCGCCGACTCGGGAGCGGTGGGCCGCCGCTGGTGTTCCTGCACGCGGCCTCCGCCACCCCTTGCCGCCGGAAATCCTGGCCGATTCCGTGCTGCACACGTGGACATCGTTTTCGGGCAGCCTTGGAGCAATGCATCATCCACGACGACCTCACGCCGGCACTGGAGCGCATTCGAGACCTACGCGTGTGCCTCCTCCATGGGACGGAGGACGCATTCGCTCCAGCGGAGCATGTGCGTTCCCTAGCCTTGCGCTACCCCAACCTGCAATCGCGCTTTATCGAAGGCGCAGACCACAACGCGTTCTTGTCGCACACGCAGCTGTGCCTTGACATCGTTCGGGACTATGCTCGAGCCGGAAGCTGACGGAGGGAGCCCAGTGAGACTGTTCGCCAGTGCATCACCCATCGACGAGGCGGCACGCTTCGACCGCCTCGCTCCGTGGTACGACCTATCGATTAAGCCGGCGGAGCTGGCCATCAACCGCCGCCGGCGCGAGCTGCTGGCGCAGGCCCGAGGAGACGTCCTGGAGCTGGGCGTGGGAACGGGCCAGACTCTTAGGCTGTACCCGCCCGACTGCCGGCTGACCGGCATTGATCCCAGCCAGAAGATGCTGGAGCGCGCCCGGCACAAGGCTCAGCGCCTGGGCCGCCAGGTGGATCTGCGGCTCATGTCTGCCGAAGCGCTCGATTTCCCTGCGGCCTCGTTCGATACAGTGGTGAGCAGTCTCGTGTTCTGCTCGGTGGAAGATCCATCGCGCGCGCTGGCCGAAGCCCGCCGCGTGCTGCGACCTGGCGGCCAGCTCCTCATGATCGAACACATCCGGCCGCACGGCCGGCTGGGACGGGCGTTCGACCGTGTGGACCCGTGGTTTTACCAGCAGTCCTGTCACCTCAACCGGCGCACGCCGGACTATGTGCGCGAGGCCGGCTTCGAGCTTGCCGCGGAAGAGGGCTGGCTATTCGGCATCTTCAGCGCGGTCCAGGCCTATCGATCGGAGGGCTAAGTTCAGTCCGCCGCGGGCGGCGCCGTAGTTAGTGTGCCGGAGTAAAGTAGAAATCCGGCTAATCTATCGGTGAAGGTACGAGAGGTTATCGCGATGCTGGAAGCGGACGGCTGGAGACTGGATCGACAGGTGGGAAGCCACCGTCAGTTCCGCCATCCGAGCAAGCCGGGAACCGTGACTCTCGCCGGCAACGCAGGCGCAGACGTCAAGTCAGGCACCCTTGCCAGCATCAGAAGGCAAGCAGGTCTCCAGGGAGGCCAGCCACGATGAGCGAATACTTGATCGTCATCGAGGGCGAAGGAGATTCTTTTTCAGCATATTCGCCCGACCTACCCGGCTGCGTGGCTGCCGGTTCGAGTGCCGAAGAAGTCGAGAAGCTCATGAGGGAGGCCATCCCTCTCCATCTCGAAAGTCTTCGTGAACACGGCGAGGCGGTGCCAGCGCCTCATAGCTCAGCGCGCTACGTCGGGGTAGGCTAGCAAGCTCGCTTTCAGCCCGATTTAGTCCGTATACTGCCTAGCCGAGGAAAGATATGCCGATTCAGATCGTCGACTTGACCGCTATGGCCCAAGAACCAGACGCCCGTCGGACGGATCTCATCAACGGGCCGCGCTTCAACGCCTGGTTTCACATCTACAAGAAGCCAGGCCAGCGCGACAAAATGCACTGTCACAACGCCGACCAGGTCTTTCACGTGGTGTCGGGCGAGTGCACCATGCACTTCCCCGACGGCGGAAAGTCTGTCATCAAGCCCGGCATGGCCGCGCTCATCACGGGCGGATCCTTCTACCAGCTCGAGAACTCGGGCACCGAGCCAATGGTTATGCTCGGAGTGCGCGGTCGCGACCGGGAAACGATCCAGACCATCGGCTTCGAGTCCCGCCAGGAACTGTTTCCCCACGAACCGCAGGAGCCTCCGAAGCACACTACCATCCTGGTGTAAGCCGGCCGTCCACGATGAAACGTGGCTTGCGAGTCATGGACAGCGACCTGCACGTCATCGAGAGCGGTGACGTGTACGAGCGCTATTTGGATGACAAGTTCCGCGATAGGGCACCCAAGTACATGGGTCTCGGCCCGACCAACTTCCCGTGGTGGATCGTCGAGGGCCAGCACATTCCACCCTGGGCGACGTCTGAACCTGTCGCGTCCGCGCAGCGCTATCTCGACGCGCCAACTGAGGATGTCTACCGCGACATCAGACAGCGTGGCTACACCGCCGAGTCGGCTCTTGCCGCTATGGATCAGGAGGGCATCGATATGGCGGTGGTGTTCCGGACGTTCGCCCATATGGTGGTGTCTATCGATGGCCTCGAAGGCCGGTTTGCCGCCGCCCTGAGCCAAGCATTCAACCGTT
>DATGVV010000428.1:0-1515 GCA_035299885.1 Chloroflexota bacterium
GCCGGCAGCACTAGGTGCTTGTCAAAAATCGGATCGGCGCAGCGGTAGATCTTCTTCGCGCCGTGGTTGCCGAGGGTCTGCACGGCGTCGTCTGGGGGGGAGCCCAGCAGGATGGCCGATGCGTCGCCCAGTTGGGCAGCCTTGGTGAGGATCTCGAGACTGAGGCTGGTGAGCTTGTCTTCGAGGACGTCAGCGTAGGTCCAGATGGTCGGCATCAGAGGACCTTCAGCTCGGCCAGGAAGTCGGCAATCTTGACGCCGCCGTCGCCTTCGTCTGTGACGATCATGCCGGCTTCGCGGGCCGGCGGCTTGCCGATGGCCAGCACCTTCTCGCGGGCGGCGCCCTCGCCAACCTGGCCGTCCAGCCCCAGGTCGGCGGCCTTGTACTCGACTATTTCCTTGCGCTTGGCGCCCATGATGCCTTTCAGGGACGGGTAGCGCGGCTCGTTGATGCCGCTGGTCGTGGTGATCAGCACCGGCAGCTCCGCCTCCACCACCTGATAGCCGGACTGCGACTGGCGGTGGATGATGACTTTGTTGCCGTCGACCTTGACCTCCTTCGCGAAGGTCAGGGGGGCATAGCCCAGCAGCTCGGCCAGCGTCCCCGGCACCAGGCCGGAGTATGTGTCCGTCGCTTCCGTGGCGCAGATGACGATGTCGAACTGCTCCTTTTTAATAGCTGCCGCCAGAGCTTTGGCGGTGGCCAGCGTGTCCGAGCCCGCCAGGGCCACGTCAGTGATGAGGATGCCTCGTTCGGCGCCCATGGCAAGCGCCTTCCGAATGTCGTCGATGGCGTCGGCCGGGCCCATGCTGACCACGGTCACCTCACCACCGTGGGCCTCCACGATGCGCAAGGCCTCTTCCACGGCGCTGGCCGCTGCCGGGTCCAGCTCCTTGGGCACTCCTTCACGGATGACGCGTTTGGTGGTGGGATCGATTTCGATGGTGACGGAGCTTGTCGGCACGCTCTTGGCGCAGACCGCGATGTTCACAAAAAACCATTCTACGGCCCCGCCTCGTAGAATTCCGGGCAGCCGCAGCCATGGCCCAGTTTTCGTACAAGCGTCGCACCGTCACTCTTGGAGGCGGCACTGGCCATTTCGCGCTCATCAGCGGCCTCAAAAAGCTGAACGATCCGAACCTGATCATGGCGGTGACCGGGGCAACCGACAGCGGCGGCAGCTCGGGCGGACTACGATCCGAGTTGGGCGTGCTGCCGCCGGGCGATGCCCGCCAGTGCCTACTGGCGTTCGCGCCCGAAGGCCTCCAGAAGGACCTGG
The DNA here is from genome assembly GCA_035299885.1 of Chloroflexota bacterium. GTDB lineage: Bacteria > Chloroflexota > JAJPGV01 > JAJPGV01 > JAJPGV01 > DATGVV01. The sequence continues at coordinate 1,280 of DATGVV010000428.1, forward strand.
TGAACCTCTTCCACTTTCGATTCCCGGAGGGCACGGCCTTTGCCGGGCATACGCCCATCAACATCGAGCTGGCAGCCTTGGAGCTGATCTACGGCAGCCAGGAGCTGGCCATTAAAGCCTTCCAGAACATGCACGCCATCCCTGGCACGATCGTGCCGCTGAGCCTCAACAAGACCAGCCTGGTGGCCAAGCTCAGCGACGGCACCGAGCTGATCGGCGAGAGCGCCATCGACCTG
>DATGVV010000429.1:0-5152 GCA_035299885.1 Chloroflexota bacterium
ACTTGTTTACTTCAACCAACTTTTCGATATTGGCCCTTACAGAAAGGAGGAGGCACCTTCGTCACCTTTGAGTCCGTGTCTTGCAAAGGGTCCACTATAGAACACACCTCTCAAGAGGAACACTTGCCAACAAGAGAAGGAGGATCGCTATCTGATGCGTATCGCGCTGATTTCAGACGTTCACGGCAACTGTTTTGCCCTGGACGCCGCCCTGGCTGATCTGCAAAGGCATGCTGTCGATCAGATCATCTGCCTGGGCGATACCCTTCAGGGCGGCGCGCAGCCCGCCGAAACCGTCAAGCGGCTGCATGCGCTGGCATGCCCCATCGTCATGGGCAACGCCGATGCCTGGCTCTTGGCCGAGGAGAACGATACCGCTGAGCCAACCACAGAGCAGCAGCGTGAGGTACGTCTCTGGACACTCTCCCAACTCTCTGCCGACGATCTGGCCTTCATCCGCAGCTTCCAGCCCATTGTCGAAATTACGCTGGAGGAGAGGCAGCGGCTGCTCTGTTTTCACGGCTCACCCACTTCCTACAGTGACATCCTCTTGCCCGACACGCCTAAAGAGGAGTGGCAGCGGCTGCTGGGTCCATACGCCCCAGCTATCATGACGGGTGGCCACACCCACACGCAGCAGATGCGCCGCGTCGGCGAGGGGCTGTTCTTCAATCCGGGCAGCATCGGCCTGGCCTATAACATCTTCCTGCCCGAAGACCAGTTCCATCTCGATGCCTGGGCCGAATATGCCATTCTCACCGCTGAGCGAGGATGCCTGCGTCTGGACTTTCACCGTGTCCCCTACGATGTCGAGCAACTCATCCAGATCATCCGCTCCAGCGGCAGAATGCATGCCAACCAGATGATCGCCGAGTATCAGCGGGCCAACTAGGCCATTGGGCAGTAGTGATGGTTGTCGAACTACTCAGATTTTTGCTACCATAACACGTATTCTCTCACTCAGCCTCGCTTCACGGCTGGAGCACGTTTCTGAAGGAGGATTCATGGGAACCACCGGCTATCTTCGCTTTCCGACCATCTATCGCGATCAGCTCGTCTTTACGGCAGAGGATGACCTCTGGTGTGTCTCCGTCGATGGCGGCCGCGCCGAACGATTGACCGCTGGCGTGGCGGCGGCCACCAGGGCACATTTTTCGCCGGATGGTCGGCAGATTGCCTTTACCCGCAGTGACGAAGGTCCTGATGAAGTCTATGTGATGTCCGCTGGTGGCGGACCATCGCGCCGCCTGACCTACCATGCCGGGCGCTCTGAAGTGGTTGGCTGGCAGCCCGACGGAACGCAGATCCTCTACGCCAGTTCGGCTGGGTTGCCCTCGCCCCGCTGGCGCATGCTCTCTGGCGTCTCGCCCCAGGGCGGTGAGCCAGTTCGCTGCCCTATGGCGTCGCCAACGCCATCGCCTTTGGCCCCAACGGCGCCGTTGTGCTGGGCCGCAATGTCCGCGAGCCAGCCTTCTGGAAGCGCTATCGCGGTGGGACCGCTGGCTACCTGTGGATCGATGCGCAGAGAACGGGTGAGTTCAAGCGGCTGCTCGACCTCAACGGCAATATCGCTGCCCCCTGCTGGGTGGATGATCGTCTCTTTTTCCTTTCTGATCATGAGGGCATCAGCAACGTCTATTCCTGCCTGCCCACCGGCGAGGATCTGCGGCGCCATAGCAGCCAGGAAACCTTCTATGCTCGTAATCTCGCTACCGATGGGCATCTGTGCGTCTATCACGCGGGTGGCGATCTGTTTGTGCTCGACCCATCCACCAACCACGAGGCGCGACTGGAAGTCGATCTGGCGGGGTCGCAGGCGCAGCGGGCGCGCCAGTTTGTCCCTGCGGGCAAGTTCATGGACTCCTATGCGCTGCACCCCAAGGGCCAGGCCGTGGCCCTCACCACGCGTGGCAAAGCCTTCAGCTTGAGCAATTGGGAAGGGGCAGTGCTCCAGCATGGGCAGACCGATGGCCCGCGCTATCGCCTGATCGACTGGCTGGCCGATGGCAAGCGCCTAGTCGCTGTCAGCGATGCGGGCGATGAGCCGCGCCTGGTCGTCTTTCGTGCCGATGGCTCATCGCCTGATCGCACGCTGGGCCAGCTTGATATCGGTCATGTGACCGCGCTGCGTGCTGCGCCGGTTGGCGATCAGGTGCTGCTGACCAACCATCGCAACGAACTGCTGCTGGTGGACCTGGCGGCAGAGACACTGCGCATGCTTGACCGCAGCGACCATGGCCGCCTTGAAGACAGCGACCTCGTGAATGGCATCGCCTGGTCGCCTGATGAGCGCTGGGCCGCCTATGAACAGGCTATGAGCGCGCAGCAGGTCATCATCAAGCTGTGTCGCCTCGAGAGCGGCGACACCTATCAAGTGACGGACGCGGTGCGGCGCGATACCAAACCGGCGTTCGATCCTGCCGGGCGCTACCTCTATTTCTTGAGCGCGCGCGACTTTGATCCCGTGCCGGATGCGATGCACTTTGAATTCAGCTTCCCCAGGGGCGTGCGCCCCTATCTGATTACGCTGCGCAAAGACCTGCGCTCGCCGTTTCAGCCGGAATCGGCGCTGCTGCTCCCGGAAGAGGAGGAGAAGAAGGCTGAGGAGAGGCAGAAAGAGAAAGCAAGCCAGACACTCGCGCCGGAACTGATGGAGATTGACCTCGACGGCATCACCAACCGCATTGTGGCCTTCCCTGTTCCTGAGGGCCGCTACGGGCGAGTCTTCGGCACACGTGACGGCGCGCTCTTTACCTCGCTGCCGGTTGAGGGGCTGCGTGCCGGTGACGTGTTCGACTTCAAACCGAAATCGAACGGCAGCCTGGAGTGGTATGACTTCGAAAAGCGCAAGCTGGAGCATATCGCCGATGAGGTCGGCGATAGCAGCGTGACCGCCGATGGCAAGATGGTGCTCTATTACTCCACTGATCGGCTGCGCGTCCTCAAGGCTGGTGAAAAGCCGCCAGAACTTCCCTCCCCTGCCGCTGACAAGCCCGGCCGGGAATCAGGCTGGCTTGATCTGGAGCGCATCAAGGTTTCGATCTGCCCGGGCGCCGAATGGCGCCAGATGTTGGGCGAGGCATGGCGCCTGCAACGCGAGCAGTTCTGGGTGGCTGATCTGGCGGGCGTGGATTGGCAGGGCGTCTACGTGCGCTATGCGCCGCTGGTGGAACGCGTGACCTCGCGTGGCGAACTCTCGGACCTGTTGTGGGAGATGCAGGGCGAGCTTGGCTCGTCGCATGCCTATGAGTTTGGGGGCGAGTATCGCTCCCATCCCGACTATCGCCAGGGCTTCCTAGGCGTGGACTGGCGCTTCGACGCAGACGAGGGCGTCTATCGTATCGCTCATATCGTGCGCGGCGATCCCTGGAATCCCAAAGAGACTTCGCCGTTGCTGGCGCCAGGAGTGGATGCCAGGGTAGGCGACGCGGTGCTGGCGATCAACGGGCAGCGCCTCACGCCGGAACAGGGACCGCAGCACCTGCTGGTGAACCAGGCGGAGACCGAGGTACAAATGCTCCTTCAGTCCTCCGATGGACCAGCGCGCAGCGTGACCGTGCGGGCCCTGGCCGCCGAATTCGGCGCGCGCTATCGTGATTGGGTAGAGGCCAACCGCCGCCTGGTGCATGAGCAGACGAATGGCCGCGTGGGCTATGTGCATATCCCCGATATGTGGGCGGATGGATACGCGGAGTTCCACCGCTATTACCTGGCCGAATATGACCACGAGGCGCTGATCGTCGATGTACGCTGGAACGGCGGCGGCGCAGTTTCCGGGTTGGTGCTGGAGAAGCTGGCGCGACCCCGGCTGGGGTATGGGTTCCAACGCTGGTCGCCACCCAATCCGTATATCTCTCATTCCCCGCGCGGCAAGCTGGTGGCAATCACCGACGAGAACGCTGGCTCCGACGGCGACATCTTCTCCCATGCCTTCAAAATGATGGGATTAGGGCCGCTGATCGGCAAGCGCACCTGGGGCGGCGTCATTGGCATCTCCCCCTATATGCCGCTGGCCGATGGGACCATCACGACCCAGCCGGAGTTTAGTTTCTGGTTCAAGGATGTGGGCTGGGGCGTGGAGAATTATGGTACCGACCCAACGATTGACGAGGACTACTCGCCACAGGATTACGCGCGTGGCTTTGATCCACAGCTTGAGCGTGGCATCACTGAGGCGCTGCGTCTGATTGAGGAGTATCCTGCCGCGACGCCGAGGCCAGAACAGCATCCTTATCGAGGCTATCCCAAGCGGTGAGCGGCGAGAAGTTGGGGTTACGCTTCTTGTCAGCTCGTTCTGTGACACGCAGCAACACGATGTGATCTTGCAAGGAAAGGGCCAGAACGCATGCCCCTGTAATGGCTACTTTGTTCATCCGTTCAAAAACAGGCCCTTGAGACGGTGGAAGATCTGCTTTCCCTGTTTGCAAACTCGAGAGGGTCGGTGTACAATCAGACGTCGTCAACAGCATCCTCATGCTTGAACACCGATATTTTCATGTGATGGAGAAGCTTCTTTATATGGCTGGTATTTTTCCCTTTCTCCAGCGGCTGAAGGAGGGCTGCTTGCATGAGCTCTTGTCTCGCTTTTCTCATTGGACCAGACCACTGTGCTGGCTACTTGTGGTATCCGGAGGCCAGAATTGGGCTGTGAGAACACCTCAGGCTGTCTCTGGCTCCTTGCTGATTCCCAAGAGGAAGAGTACAATCACAAGCATTGACTCGCTCATTTTCACCAAGGGGTAACGACTACTGTGCGGAGGATTCTCACCTTTATCACGTGGTTGACACGCTTGTGTCTTCGGACACTGCACCACCGCTTCGTCGCCTGGACCACACCGGACACCACCTCGCTCCTGCTGGGAACGCTGACCGACATTTCCAGGAGCAAGTCTGAGCTTGTGGAAGAAAACGCCCTGTTGCGTCAACAACTCATCATCCTGCGTCGACAGGTGAAACGACCTGCCTGTACCAAGACGGACCGGATCCTCCTGGTGCTGCTGGCAAGAATGGTGCGGACCTGGAAACAAGCCTTGTTCATCATCCAGCCAGAGACACTGCTCCGATGGCATCGCCAGGGATTTCGACTGTTCTGGAAGTACAAATCTGGGGTAGGTGCGTCCCGCCCGAAGATAGCCGCTGAGACCATAGCGTT
>DATGVV010000430.1:0-3565 GCA_035299885.1 Chloroflexota bacterium
CCTCCCTCGATGGCGTCGTCGCGCTCAGCCTGACAGACAAGTCCGGTGGCGGCGATATCAGCGGTTTCAACGTCCCCGATCAAATGGTCATGGGGCTGCTCCGGGCCGTGGCGGACGCAGTGATCGTGGGCGCCGGCACGCTGCGGGCCGCTCCCCGCCACCTGTGGACAGCGCAGGCTATGTGCAAGCCGCTGTCAGCAGCCTATGGCGAACTTCGCGCCCGGCTCGGCAAGCCCGCCAGCCCGTTGAACGTGATCGTGACCGCCAGCGGCGCGCTCGACCTCACGCTGCCGGTCTTCGCGTCCGGCAAGGTATTCACGTTGATCGTGACCACCGCCCAAGGCCTGAAGGGCTTGAATCAGCGGCAGCTGCCAGCGAGCGTAAAAGCTGTGGCTGCCGGCAGCGGGAGCACGTTGAGCGCCAGCCAAGTGCTTGCGGCGGTGACGGGCGAGCAGCCGGCAGACATCCTGCTCACCGAGGGCGGCCCGCACCTGATGGCCGATTTCTTGGCCGAGAACTGCCTGGACGAGCTGTTCTTGACCCTGGCTCCTCAGGTTATAGGTCGTGACGGCGGCGAGCGTCCCGGTTTTGCAGCGGGCAAGCTGTTCGCTCCGGACGACCCGCGTTGGGCCAGCCTCGTGAGCGTCAAGCGATCGGCCAGCCACCTCTTCTTACGCTACGCGTTTAAGGCCGCGTAACGACCTCACAACAATCTAGGGGCGCGCCCAAACCTATACTTGAGGGCGTCGTCTAAGGAGAGATTTTGGCTGCTGCCGTCCGCCCGATGGCCGTCGCGCCACGGCGGCCATTCCTGCTCGTAGCGTCCCTGGCGGTGCTCGTCGCCGCGATCCTGGGCGTGCTCGGCTACGTGCTGCTGCACGGCGCCAACGGCGCTCGCGCCAGCGCGCTGCTGGGCAAGCCTGCACCGGGCTTCAGCTACAGCACCTTCGACGGCAAGACGCTCGATCTGGCAAGCCTGCGCGGCAAGCCGGTGATGATCAACTTCTGGGGCTCGTGGTGCGAGCCCTGCAAAGATGAAGCGCCGGTCCTGGCCCGAAGCTGGGCCAAGTACCAGAACACGGACGTGCAGTTCGTGGGCGTGGCCATCTGGGACAAGACTGACCTGGCGCGCCAGTTCGCCCAGCAACACGGCGCCAGCTGGATCAACGGCATCGACGCCGACGGCAAGATCGCTATCGACTACGGCGTCTACGGCGTGCCGGAGAGCTTCTTCATCTCACGCGACGGCGTGCTCGTAGATCGCTACGTGGGGCCTTTTGTGGGCGAGGCCGGCAGCGCCCGCTTGGAACAGTACTTACAGCGGCTGATGGGCTCGTGATCAGCGCGAGGCTCAAGTTCGCCATCGCCGGCGTGGTGCTTGTGGTGGCGGTCGGCTATCTGGTGTTCAACAGCGTGGCGACCTCGGCGGAGTACTACCTGACGGTGAGCGAGCTGAAGGCCCGCGCGCCGGCGGTGTACAGCCAGAACGTGCGCGTGGCGGGCATCGTCGAAGGCTCGACCATCGAGAAGGACGTCCGCGGCGGCACGCTGAAATTTGTGGCCGAGGACTCCAGCGGGCAGCTGCCGGTGGTCTACACGGGCGGCGCCGTGCCGGACATCTTCGGGCCGGGCATCCAGGTGGTGGTCCAGGGCAAGTACACGCCCGATGGCACTTTCAAGGCCGATAACCTGCTGGCACAGTGCCCGTCGCGCTACGAAGACTCGGTCCAGCCGCCGTCCAGCTAACCATGCCCGCCCTCGGCTCGATCAGCCTTGTCGCCGCTTTCGTGCTGGCCTGCTATGGGCTGGTAGCGGCAGTGCTGGCTATCCGGACACGGCTGGGCGATCTGGTGGTCAGCGCGCGCAACGCGCTGCTGGGCATGTTCGGGCTGATTACGCTGGCCAGCTTGACCCTGATCGCCGGCTTCCTGAGCCACAACTACGAGCTGGCCTACGTGGCCCAGCATTCCAGCAACGAGATGCCGCCGGTATACGTCATCGCCAGCTTCTACAGCGGCCAGCAGGGTTCGCTGCTGTACTGGTGCTGGACGCTGGCCATCTTCTCGGCGCTGGTGGTGTGGCTGAGTTGGAAGGGCAACCGCCGGCTGATGCCCTACGTGGTTGGCGTGCTGTGCGCCATGGAGGCCTTCTTCCTGTTCCTGCTGGCCTTCATTCAGAGCCCCTTCGCCACGCTGCCGTTCCACGTGGACAACGGCAATGGCCTGAACCCGGTCCTGCAGGACAAGGGCATGCTCATCCACCCGCCGATGATGCTGATGGGCTACATGAGCTGGTCGATTCCGTTCGCCTTCGGGCTGGCGGCGTTGATCTCCGGCAAGCTCGACTTTCAGTGGCTGCGATCCATCCGGCGCTGGGCGCTGGCGGCGTTCTGCATCCAGAGCGTGGGCCTGCTGCTGGGCGCCTGGTGGGCCTACCACGTGCTCGGCTGGGGCGGCTACTGGGGCTGGGACCCAGTTGAGAACGCCGCGTTCATGCCCTGGCTGGCGGGCACGGCCTTCCTGCACTCGGTGATGGTCCAGGAGCGCCGGGGCATGCTGAAGGTCTGGAACCTGACGCTGATCATGCTGGCCTACCTGCTGGCCGTGTTCGGGACGTTTATCGTGCGCAGCGGCATCCTGACGTCGGTCCATGCCTTTGCACAGTCGAGCATCGGACCCTACTTGTTCGGCTGGCTGGCGCTCTCGATCGCGGTCTCAACAGGACTGCTGGTGTGGCGCCTGCCGCGGCTCCAAGGGGACAGCCAGTTCGAGTCGCTGGCGTCGCGCGAGGCCGGCTTCCTGTTCAACAACTGGCTGCTGATCGCGGTCGTCGTCGCCGTGTTCAGCGGGACGGTGTTCCCGATCATCTCCGAAGCCGTGCGCGGCGAGAAGATCACCGTCGGCCCGCCGTTCTTCGGCGCCGTCAACGGGCCCATCTTCCTGGCCCTGATGGTTACGATGGGCGTTGGCCCGCTGCTGCCCTGGCGACGGACGTCTGGCCGCCCGTTCATACGCAATTTCGCGAAGCCGGTGAGCGCGACGGTCGTGGCGCTGGCGCTCATGCTGGTGTTCGGCCTGCGCAGCCCAGGCGCGGTGCTGGGCTACGGCGCTTGCGTGTTCGTGTTCGCCACGCTGGTATTCGAGTTCTACCGCGGCACGCTAGCCCGCCAGCGGGTGACCGGCAAGAGTACGCTGGGCGCCTTCGCCGACCTGTTCGTCCACCACAACCGGCGCTACGGCGGCTACCTGGTGCACGTCGGCATGGTGGTGGCCGCGGTGGCGATTGTCGGCTCGCAGTTCTACCAGCTCCAGCGGCAGGTGACCCTGGAGCGCGGCCAGAGCGCGACCATCGGCAACTACCGCCTGACGTTCAACGGGCTGGCCGCGGTGCGCGACCCAGAGAAGAGCACCACCTACGCGGGGCTGAGCCTGGCCGATGGCGAGACCATCCATCCCGGCAAATCGGTGTGGGCGCGGGACGACAAGAACCCGACCAGCGAGATCGTCATTCGCAGCACGCCCTTCGAGGACCTGTACGTGGTCCTAGGCGAGTGGACCGCCGATCA
>DATGVV010000431.1:0-2858 GCA_035299885.1 Chloroflexota bacterium
CCTGGACCTGCTGCTGGAGTTCGGGGCGGAGATCGTGCCCTTCAGTCCGCTCCGCGATCAGGCAATCCCGGGCGGCGCCGGGGCGCTGTATTTTGGCGGCGGCTTTCCCGAGGTCTTCGGCGCCGAGCTGGCCGCCAACCAGCCCATGATAGGCGCCGTCCGAGCTTTCGAGGGGCCCATCTACGCCGAATGCGGCGGGCTGATGTACCTGAGCCAGGGCATCCGCGATTTCGAAGGCCACCAGCATGAGCTGGCCGGCCTGGTGCCCGCCTGGTCCGAGATGCAGGACAAGCGGGTGATGATCGGCTACGTCGATTGCCGGCTGACGCGCGACACGTTCCTGGCGCCCGCGGGCTCAGCGTTGCGCGGACATGAGTTCCACTGGTCGCGCCTCGACCGGCCGTTCGCGCCCGAGGACGCGCCCTACCGGCTCGAGCACCGCGGGCAAACGCGTCCCGAGGGCTTCGCTCGTGGCAATGTGCTGGCCAGCTACGTCCACCTGCATTTCGCCGGCGCGCCGGAGCTGGCCCAGCGCTTCGTCCAGGCCGCCGCCCGACGCTAAGCTGAGCGCGGATCCAGCGCGTCCCGCAGGCCGTCTCCCAGGAACACGAACGACAGCATCGTGATCGAGATGGCCAGCCCTGGAAAGACCACCAGCAGCGGCACGGTGAAAATCGAATCCAGCGCGTCGTTCACCAGGCTGCCCCAGCTGGGCAGCGGCGGCGGCGCCCCAAGGCCGAGAAACGCCAGCACCGCCTCGGTCAAAATGGCGGCGGGAATGCCTAAGGTGACGGCCACGATGATCGGCCCCGTCGCGTTCGGCAGCAGATGGCGCGTGATCAAGCGCCAGCGGGAGGCGCCGGCTACGCGTGCCGCTTCGACGAACTCCTTGTGCTTCAGCCCCAGGAACTGGCCCCGAACCAGCCGCGCCATCGTCGGCCAGGAGACGATGGCAATCGCCAGGAACACGTATTCCTCGCGCCGGCCGAGCGCGGCCAGCAGCAGGATCACGAACAGCAGGTCGGGGAAGGCGTACACCACATCCGTGAAGCGCATCACGAGGTTGTCCAGCCAGCCCCCGGCGTAGCCGGCCACAGCGCCCAGCGGCACGCCCACCAGTACCACGATGAGCTGCACGATCACGCCCACGGCCATCGAGATGCGTGCGCCATAGATCGCGCGGCTGAGCTGATCGCGCCCCAGGTTGTCGGTGCCAAAGGGGAACGCGCGTGATGGCGGCTCAGACGGCCCCCCGACGTACTGCTCAGAGAACGAGTACGGCGCTATCCGCTCGGCGAACACCGCCATGATCACCAAGGCCAGGATGATCAGTGCCCCCGCCACCGCCGCGCGATTGCGCAGCACCCTCCGCAGCGCATCCGACCACAAGTCTCTCGGTCTGCGCTCGGACAGCGCCGGCGCAGCGAGCGTGACTCCTGCCGCAGTAACGGCCATCAGTAGCGAATCCGCGGGTCGAGCAGCGCGTAGGACACGTCGACCAGCAGGTTGGCCACCGCCACCGCGGTAGCGTACAGCAGCACGCTGGCCATGATCATCGGGTAGTCGCGCGCCAGGATGCTGTCGACGAAATTGCGGCCGACGCCCGGGATGTGAAATATCTCCTCAACCACGAATGAGCCCGTCACCAGGTAAGCAACGGTCGGGCCCATGATGGTCACCACCGGCAGCAGCGCGTTCTTGATCTCGTGCCTCCTCACCAGCAGCAGCTCGCGCACGCCCTTGGCTCGGGCCGTGCGGACGTAATCCTGGCGAACCACTTCGAGCATGCTGGCGCGCGTGTATCGGGCAATGGCCGCGGCCGGCCCAAGGCCCAGCGCCACCGCGGGCAGGATCCACGCCTTCCAGCTGTCCCAGCCCCCGGTCGGCAGCAGGTGCAGCACCGCCGCGAACAGCACAATCGAGAAGGAAGCCAGCACGAAGTTTGGGACGCTGTAGCCAAACACCGCCACAAGCATGCTGGCGTAATCGCCGATGGTGTTGTGCTTGAGCGCCGCCAGGATGCCTAACGGCAAGCCCAGCAGCACGGCGAAGACGAAGGCAAACAGCCCCAGCTGCCCGGTGATGGCCAGTCCTGAGCCGACGATCTCGGACACGCTCCGCTCAGGGTGCGTGTAGGACGGCCCGAAGTCGCCGCGCACGGCGTTCCACAGGTACAGCAGGAACTGCTCCGGGGGCGGCAGGTCGAGGTGATATTTGGCGTTCAGGTTCTCGATGGCCTGCGGGCTGAGCGGCTTCTCCCGGTCCCATGGCCCGCCCGGCGTGACGTGCATCAACACGAACGTCATCAGCGCCACGAAGAACAGCACCGGGATCAGGAACAGGACGCGGCGGATGAGGAACGCAGCCATCAGCGATCAGCCGACAGCTTACTTCTGCAGCGTCACGTCCTTGAGGAAGTATTTCCCTGGCATGCCGCCGTCCTGGCCCGTCGTGACGATGCCCTTAACGTACGGCTTGAATAGGCGGAAGCGGCCCGACCAGTACCAAATGCTGGCCGGTGGATCGTTGACCATGATGTCGGCTGCCTGGCGATACAAGTCCAGCCGCTTGGCCTGGTCCTGCTCGGTTGCCGCTTGGAGGACGAGCTTGTCGTACTGCTCGTTCTTCCACTTGCCGAAATTCTGGGAGGAATCGCTCTTGAAGATCACGCGGTACCAGTCATCGGGATCGGGATAATCGGATACCCAGCCCGCGCGAAACAACGGCGAAGCATTCTCGCGCATCTCTTTGAAGTACGTCTTGGACTCGCGCGGATCGAGCTGGATATTGATACCGATGGCCTGCAGGTTGGCTTGCACGAACTGCATCACTTGCGGCCAAGTGCCGAGGTTGTTGTA
>DATGVV010000432.1:0-5483 GCA_035299885.1 Chloroflexota bacterium
CTCTTCTTCTAGGTCAGGCGAGGGGTGGGGACTTTTGTTGGCCATACCTGGGGACTTTTACATGGCCACGCGCAGGCAGCCCCGCTGACGACAGCCTCCCGGTCAACGAGGACCTCGACCATGCGCAGGTTCCGCTGGAAGTAGCCAGCCTTTTCGTACGCCTTGGCCAGCCGCGTCGGCGCGATCTTCGCGTACTGCTGGGTGGAGTCGGCACGCCGATGTCCGAGCCACTCCTGGAGCTCGAACAAGGTCAGCGGTTCTTTCGAGTTGTAGAGCTGGGTGGCGATAGTGGCCCGGGCGCGGTGACTGGTTATTCGCCCGCGTGCATCTTTCACGGGAACGCCCGCTTTACGACAGAGCATGGGGATGAGGAGTTTGTGTGGATGGGCGAGGGCGAGCCGGTCCCGGTTGAAGAAAACCTGCCCACAGAGCTATTCGACGACAGCCTAGTACAGTACGACGCGACCCCCTGGCACTGCAACTGGCGCCCCGCGCGAGAACCTGCAGGATGCCCACGCGCCGTATGTCCACCGAAATGCCATTCGGATGCTGGGCATGCCCATCCTCAAGCGGTCGTTCGCCGGTGCGCGGCCCTTATACACCGGCGGCGGCGTACGACTGACGTATTACGCCGACGGCAAGCGACAGGACAGCCCCTACCGGGAGTATTTCGCCGGCGTGGACGGTTACTGGCCCAAGAACCGCTGGCGGATGCTCTGGGTCTGGGCTTTCAAAGGCACCTGGCAGCGCCGGCCGCATCAGGGCTTCAAGCGCGCGCAGTACAACCCGGACCCGGAGTGGGGAAACGGCCCACACATGCCAGGCATGCAGCGCATCGACAACGGCTGGAGCCAGTACACCCGCTGGTGCGTGCCGATCGATGCTGAGACGACGCGCGTCTTTTATATCCATGCCACGCGTCCGAAGACGCCGTGGGCGCGCCTGCGGGACATCGCCCTGTTTCCAATCCGCCAGCGTTACCTGCAGTACCGGCAGTTCGGCGGGCAGGACGATAAGGCGCTGTTGGACTTCCGCTTCGACCAGCCGAGCATTTCTCCGAGTTCGACATCGAGACTATCGGCTGGCGCACGATGGCCATCCTCTCGGCACATTACGGAGGGCGGCACGACCGCATCCCGCTGGAGGTACTGGAGCAGCTCAACGAGCGGGCGCTGGCGAACCGACAGGCGGCAGGCACGGAGGGCTAGCGCGTGCCGGTAGCGGACGCGGGGGTGATCGCCCGCTACTGGGGCTGGCAGCCCGGGCTTTGAAGTACAGGCCGCCAGCACCCGCGCGAATCGCCCAAGCACGCGGCCAGTTTTTTTGGACATTCTGCCCTTGTCGTCAGTCCATGGGCCGCATAGGATTAGGCGCTATGAAACGCCGTCTCGCTTGGTCACCGACGTTCCTGGCGCTCATCGCGCTGCTAGCCGCGTGCGGCGGCGCCGCGGCTCCGGCCAGTCCGGCCCCGGCGTCGGCAGGCGCCTCTGCCGCGCCAGCATCATCTAAACCATCGGCCATTGCAAGCTCGCCAGCAGCATCCGCCAGGCAGCTCACAGCCGTGCAAGCTGCCTATCCGCAAATAAGCGCGGTCCATACCCCGCTGTACGTTGCCAAGGACGAGGGGTTCTTCACCCAAAACGGCCTGGACGTGGGGCTCAAGATGGTACAAGGGCCGGCTGAGACAGCGGCCTTGATCTCGGGCGAGCTGCAATTCGGTGACTTCGGCGGCAACGAACTGACGGACGCCGATTTAGGCGGGGCTTCGCTGGTAGGCATCGCCACACTGGCTGACCTGCCGGTGTTTTCACTATTTGCCGACAAGAAGTACCAAACAATGAACGACCTGATCGGACAGAGCATCGGCGTGACTGCGCTCGGCACAACCACGTCGGCCACGGCCGAACTGTTCCTGAAGCATTACGGCTTGCAGGACAAGGTCAAAATCGTCGGCTCCGGCGGGACCACCGAAGGCATCTTCGCCGCCCTGACCAAGGGTCTGGTGGCAGCCGCCATCTTGAATCCGGCGGCGGCCGAACAGGCCAAACGGGAAGGCTTTATCGAGCTTGTCAACGGGGTCACACTGGGTGTCCCGCTCAATTACGACGTGATTGCCGTGTCGCGTGATTACCTCAAGGCGCATCCGGACCAGGTGAATGCGTTCCTGCGGGGCTATCAGCAGGGCTGGACGTATTCCGGCGTTGCGGCTAACAAGGCCGGCACGGTGAAAGCCATGCAGGCTTATTCGAAGTACCCGGACGACCTAGCCGAGATCAGCTATCAGGCGATGCTGCCAGTGTGGTCCGGTAAGAAGGTCCCAACGGTTGATCCGCAGGGCATCGCTAACGTCCTGACGTTCTCGAAAAGCCCCAAGGCGGCCGATGCCAAGCCGGAGCAATTTATCGACAATTCGCTGATCGAAGCGGTGGCCAAATAGCGGCAGCTGGCCCAAGGGCAACCGAGGCTCGCGGCACCAAAGGCATCATCTCGACGCCCAATTTACTGGCTTCCCAGGTTGGCCTCGACGTGCTCCAGGACGGCGGAAACGCTGTTGACGCATGCGTAGCCGCATGCGCAGCGCTTGGAGTTGTCGCACCGGCCCAGTGCGGAGTCGGCGGAGACCTGTTCGCCATCATGTGCGGGCCAGTGACCGGCGGCCCGCTAGTGATCAACGCCAGCGGGCGGGCTGGATCCGCGGCGACGCCGCCACTCATCAGCGCAGCCGGGTACATTCGAATGCCCAACAAGGGCCCGCTGAGCGTGGTCACGCCGGGCTGCGTCGCCGGCTGGGCCGCGGCCCTGGACCGTTTCGGCACGCGCGGCCTGGCTGAGCTGCTGCAGCCGGCCATCCGGCTGGCGACGCATGGTTTCCCCATCGGTCGCGGCTTGGCCGCTGGGATCGGGTCAGCCAGGCCGATGCTGAATGAAGCGGCGCAGCACACCTTCGTGCCTTCGGGTCGAGTGCCCGCTGCTGGTGAGCTCCTCAGACAGCTTGAATTGGCAGCCACACTGAAGCGCATCGCGAGCGAAGGGCCGCGAGTGATGTACGAGGGCCCGCTCGGACAGGCGATTGGCAGCTACCTCGAACAAGAGGGCGGGCATCACACCCCGGCCGATCTTGTGAGTTACGCCCCGGAATGGGCGCCTCCCGCGTCGGTCAATTTCAGGGACTATCGAGTGTGCACCACTCCGCCGAATAGTCAGGGCATGCTGCACCTGCTGGGGCTGAGCATCCTGGAGGAGCTCGATCCGGCGGCTATGGACAGGATCGGCACTGTCCATGCGCAGGTCGAAGCGATTAGTTTCGCCCTCGAGGCTGCGCGCCCATCCATCGCCGACCCTCAATTCGCGAACGTGCCGCTTCACGAACTTCTATCGCCGGAGCTGGCCGCGCAGGGCCGCGCGCGGTTGTCCAAACCGGCGGTCAGCCGTCCTCTGGCCGCAACCGCCGGCGATACCGTGTACCTGTGCGCGGCCGATCGTGAGGGCATGGTGGTGTCGATGATCCAGAGTTTGCGCGAAGGCTTCGGGTCGGGCTTGATGGTGCCGGACACTGGCGTGGTGCTTAACAACCGCGCTCGAGATTTTGGTCTCGCGGATGACGATCCGAACCAGATCGCGCCAGGCAAGCGGCCCCGGCATACGCTTTCGCCAGCCCTGGTGCTGCGGGACGGCAAGCCCGTGGCGGCCTATGGAACGCGCGGCGGCGACGGCCAGCCCTATACCATGGTCCAGCTCGGTTGGAATCTGCTGGCCCTGGGGATGCCGCCCCACGCCGCGCTGGATGCTCCGCGCTGGACGGTTGAGCCCGCGGCCGCCGGCCCAAGCGCGGGATCCATTGCCCTGGAAGGCCGTTTCCCAGCCGAGACCGCGGCCGGGCTGAAGGTGCTCGGCCACACCGTCTCGCTCATCGAGGACTTCGATCCGAACTGCGGTGTGGCGTCCATGCTTCAATTCGACGAGGCCCGGCCAGCGTGGATCGGCGGCGCCGATCCGCGCGGCGAAGGGCTGGCACTGGCGTTTTAGAAGCCAGCGGAGGCGAATGGTGCAAGTCAAGTACGGGTTGATGAGCTGCGACTCGCACGCGCAGCTGGGCCGTGATGCGTTCACCAGCCGTATGTCCGCTGGTCGCTGGGGCAACCTCATACCGCAGGTCGTTGAAGTCGAGGAGGCGGGCGAAAAGGTGCACCGCTGGCTATTGAATGGCCAGGTCCTGGCGGGTTCCGTGGTGAACTGCCCCGCCCTTATGCACGACCGGCGCTATTACCCCAAGCGCTGGGAAGAGGTCCCGTCGATGGCCTATGTGCCGGCGGAGCGCCTCAAAGCGCTGGACGAGGACCACGTGGACGCTGAGGTGCTGTTTCCCAATACGCCGGTGCAGGTCGGCACGTTTCCGGTCGGCGATGTCGAACTGGAACTGGCCTGCGTGCAGGCCTACAACGATGCCATGGCCGAATATGCCCAGACCAGCGAACGCTACATCCCGCTGGCGCTGATTCCCTATCTGAGTCCTATCGAGGTGGTCACCGCTGAAGTGGAGCGGGCGGTGCGCGCCGGCCACCGCGGCATCTTGATGGTGGCTGCGCCCGAGAAAGTCAAAGGCTCCAAACCCGTGACAGACCGCTTTTGGGATCCGCTGTGGGCCACCTGCCAGGAGCTGGGTGCGCCGATTAACTGGCATGCCTCGTCGGGCGTCGGCATCGGACTGCCGCGCTGGAAGGGCTATGACGAACGCGAAGCCCACACTGCCTCCACCGGCCACAACTACATGGGACCGTGCCAGGTGCTGCCGGCGCTGCTGTTCACCGGCGTGTTCGACCGCTATCCACGTCTGAATTGGGTGCTGGCAGAGACAGGCGCTGGCTGGCTGCCACACCTGTTGGAGCGCTGCGATCACGAGTGGGAGCGGCTGCATCTCTGGACCGAGGGTATTGCGACGCGACCGAGCGATGTTTTCCGCAGACAGCTCTACGTCGATTTCTGGTTCGAGCGTTCGGGCATGGAGCTGCGCCACGCCATTGGTGTCGACCGGATCATGTGGGAGTCGGACCTGCCGCACATCACGACCACGTATCCGGAGTCATGGGCCTACGTCGAACGCTCAGTCGAGGGTTTGCCCCGAGAGGACCGGGAGAAGCTGCTGTTCCGCAACCTGATGCGCGTGTATCACCTGAATTAGCGCGACTATGCGGGGAATCCTCAGCGCCGTCGACCATGTCCAAGAGCCGCCCGATCTATGGACTTCGCGGCTGTCCGCGACGAAATGGGCCGAGCGAATCCCACTCATTGAAACTGGGGGAGATGGCGTGGAGCGGTGGTTCGTTGACGGCCAGCCGGCTGCGATGGACGGAGCGGCGCCTGCGGGTGCGCTGATGCCCGATCGGGCGAAAGCACCTCTGCGGTGGGAGGACGTGCCCGAAGCGGCGTACCGCCCAGCCGCGCGGTTGGCGGCGATGGACGCCGCGGGCATCGAATACTCGGTG
>DATGVV010000433.1:0-20400 GCA_035299885.1 Chloroflexota bacterium
GACAAGATCCCGTCCGTGCCGTGTGGCTGGCTGCTGCCGGACTCCGACCTGAAGATCCCGCCACACCCACCCCTCGCGGTCGATACCGTGCGCTACACGGGCGACATCGTCGCGGCGGTGATCGCTCGATCGAGGGAAGGCGCGGCCGATGCGGCCAACCTGGTGGAAGCGAGCTACGAGCCATTGCCGGCGGTGGTCGATTCCGAGGAGGCGCTCAAGCCGGGGGCGCCGCAGCTGCACGAGGATGCGCCGGGGAATGTGGCTTTTCGCTGGAAGGCCGGGGTTGGTGACGTCGACAAGGCATTCGCCGAGTCGCCAGTGCACGTGAAGCTGCGCATCCGCAATCAGCGGCTCATCCCCAATGCCATAGAGCCGCGCGGAATAGTGGCCAGCTTCAACAAGGCCAGCGGCCAGTTGACCTACTGGACGTCTACGCAGATTCCGCACACCATCAAGCTGCTGCTGGCGCTGGTGATGGGCTTGCCCGAGCAGAAGATCCGGGTGATTGCCCCTGACGTGGGCGGTGGCTTCGGGAGCAAGCTGTATCTGTACGCGGAAGACCTCATCATGGCGTACCTGGCGCAGCAGAGCGACAAGCCGCTGAAGTGGATCGAGGAGAAGCGCGAGAGCTACGTGGCCACCACCCATGGCCGCGACCAGATCCAGGACGCCGAGCTGTCGGCTACGCGCGACGGCAAGATCACCGGCTTCCGGGTGAAGGTGATGGCTAACCTGGGCGCGTACCAGTCGCTGTTCGCTCCAGGCATTCCGACCATTGCCTTCGGCACGATGCTCACAGGCGCCTACAAGATTCCGAACATCGATGGCGAGGTCACGGGCGTGTTCACCAATACCACTCCGGTGGACGCGTATCGGGGCGCTGGCCGGCCGGAGGCGGCCCACCTGGTGGAACGCATGGTCGACACTCTGGCCCATGAGATCGGCAAGGATCCCGCCGATGTACGGCGCCTGAACTTCATCCCGGCCGCGGAATACCCGTATACGACACCGACCGGCGTGCAGTACGACAGCGGCAATTACAGCGCCGCGCTGGAACGGGCGCTGGAGACGTCCAATTACAGCAGGCTGCGCGATGAGCAGAAGCAAGCCCGAGAGCAGGGCCGGCTGCTGGGCATCGGACTATCCAGCTATGTCGAAATCTGCGGTATGGGGCCCTCCAAGGTGATGCAGTCGACAGGAGCGCAGGCGGCACTGTGGGAAAGCGCCACGGTGCGGGTGCACGCCACCGGCAAAGTCACGGTGTACACCGGGACCTCGCCTCACGGCCAGGGCCACGAGACCGCCTTCGCCCAGATGGTTTCGTCGGACCTGGGCGTGCCCTTCGACGACATCGACGTGGTGCACGGCGACAGCGGCTCGGTGCAGATGGGCGTGGGCACGTTTGGCAGCCGCAGCATGGCCGTGGGTGGCGGAGCCATCCACATGTCGATGCAAAAGATCAAGCAGAAGGCCATCGAGATCGCCGCTCACCAGCTCGAGGCCAACGTGGCCGACATGGTGTACGAGGACGGCAAGGCGCAGGTGAAGGGCGACCCCAGCAGGGCCAAGGCGCTGGGCGAGATCGCCTTTGCGGCGTTCATGGGCGGCGGCCTCCCGGCGGGCATGGAACCGGGGCTGGAAGCCACCAGTTTCTTCGACCCGGAGAACTTCACGTGGCCATTTGGCACGCACGTGTGCACGACCGAGGTGGACCGCGAGACCGGAAAGGTGAAGCTGTTGTCCTACTGCGCTGTTGACGATTGTGGCAACATCATCAACCCACTGCTCGTGGCGGGCCAGGTCCACGGCGGCGTGGCGCAGGGCATTGGCCAGGCGCTCATGGAGCAGGCAGTGTATGACGACAACGGCCAGCTGTTGAGCGGCTCGCTGATGGACTATGCGCTCCCGGTGGCGGCCGATCTGCCCGAGTTCCAAACCGACCACACGGTTACGCCAACGCCCAGCAACCCGTGGGGCGTGAAGGGCATCGGGGAGGCCGGCACCATCGCGGCCAGCGCGGCAGTGGTGAATTCGGTGGTAGATTCGCTGGCCCATCTGGGAGTCCGACACATTGATATGCCGCTGACGGCGGAGCGGGTGTGGGACGCCATTCAGTCCGCCGGGCAAGGGAGGTAATGGCGATGTTTCCTGCTGCTTTCGATTACCACGCGCCAACTTCGATTTCGGAGGCTCTGAAGCTGCTGGGCAACGGCAATAAGATCCTGGCCGGAGGGCACAGCTTGCTGCCGCTGATGAAACTGCGGCTGGCCGAGCCGCCGGCGCTGGTCGACATCGGGCGGATTCCGGAGCTGGATGGCATACGCGAGGAAGGCGACACGATCGTGATCGGTGCTAGAGCGACGCACGCGGCGATCGAGCGCTCGGATGTCCTGGCGCAAAAGGTGCCGCTGCTATGTCAGACGGCGGCTTGGGTAGGGGACCTCCAGGTGCGCAGCCGTGGCACCATTGGTGGCAGCCTGGCGCACGCCGATCCGGGAGGCGATCTGCCTGCCGCCATCCTGGCGCTGGACGCAACGCTTACGGCGGTGGGGCCATCCGGCTCCCGGACCATTGCCGCGCGGGACTTCTTCACGGGGCTGATGTCCACGGGGCTGGCCGACGACGAGATCCTGACGGAGATCCGGGTCAAAGCCTTGCCGCCACGCACCGGCACGGCCTACGAGAAGTTTCCAAACCCGGCGTCGCGCTACGCCATTGTGGGTGTGGCGGCGACGATTACGCTCGGTTCGGACGGGACCGTCGCACAGGCTGCCATTGGCATGACCGGCTTGAGCGAGCGCGCGTTTCGGGCCTCAGGCGTCGAGGTGGCGCTGGCGGGCAAGCGGCCCGTCGAAACTGAGGTGGCCGCCGCGGCGGAGCAGGCCGATCAGGGGCAGGATGCGCTGGGCGACATCCACGCTTCGGAGCGCTACCGGCGGCATCTGTCGCATGTACTCACGAAGCGAGCGGTGCTGGAGGCGGCGAGCCGGGCGAGGTCCTGAGCGAAGCGAAGGACCCTCCCTGCGTCGGACCCGGGAAGGTTCTTCGTCGCCGCGGCTCCTCAGAATGACAGCGCTGGCTGTGGCAAGATTCCGCCCACTATGAAGCGCGGGCTGGTCCTGCTCGCTCTCTTGCTGGCGGGCTGCAGCGATGGAGCGGCGCCTCTTGCGCCGTCGGGGGACGTTCCCGCCAAGATCACGCTGGCATGGGTGTCCGCAACGGCGTCGCAGGCCGTGGCCTGGCTGGCCTACGAGGGCGGCTACTTCCAGCAGAACGGCCTGGACGTCACGCTGCAGTACATCGAGACGAGCCCGGTGGCCGCGGCGGCGCTGGTGAACGGGGGTGTGCAGTTCGTGCAAATGGCCGGCCCGGCAGTCGTGGCAGCGAACCTTGGCGGCGCTCACCAGGTGATGCTGATGGGCTTTGTGAACGAGCCGCTGTTCATCCTGGTCGCCAACCCGGACATCACCAGGCCCGAAGAGCTCAGGGGCAAGACTGTGGCCGTTACTCGGGTGGGCTCGTCAGACGACTTCATGCTGCGTCAGGCTCTCACCAATTGGGGTCTGCAGCCGGACGTCGACGTCAAGATCACGTCGGTCCCCGCTACCCAGGGACGAGTCGCATCCTTCACTCAAGGTTTGGTCCAGGGCGTCATGGCCGGTGTCACCGAGGAGCTGCCGCTTACCCGCGCCGGCGGTCATGTGCTGATACGGACTGCCGACCTGGGCCTGCCCTATCAAGCCGCCGGGCTTGCCAGCACGCGCGACTACGTCCAAGCCCACCCCGACATCACGAGCCGCGTGGTCAAGGCCATGACGCAGGGGGTGCACCGCTACAAGACGGACAAGCCCTTTGCCGAGAAGATGCTCAGTAAATACATCAAACTCGATGACCCGGCGGCGTTAGATGCCAATTACAAGGCCTATGTCGACGTTTTCCCGCGGGCTCCCGCGCCGACCCTGGAAGGCATGCAGCAAGTGGCCAAAGAGCTGGCGGCCGGCGGCCAGTCGGCGCCGGCAGCCGGCGTGGCCGCCATGGTCGATCCGAGCTTCGTGCGGCAGCTCGAGGACAGCGGCTTCATCCGCCAGCTGTACGGAGGCTAGGCGCTTTCCAGCGTCGCCGGATCGACCCCGCCGGGTCCGCGGTAGCTGTAGCGCGAGATCTTGACCGGCTTGGCCGGTTTCGTGGCCACCTGGTACAGCACCGTGAGATCGTCAGTCTCGTTGCACAGCTGGTAGTAGTAGCTGGCGTTGATGTGCACGAACTCGCCCGGCCTGAGGATGACGTCCTCGCCCTCGTTCACGCCGTAGATGTGGAGCTCGCCCTGGAAGACCATGAAGATGTGCTCGGAGCCAGGATGGCAGTGCATCTCGTCCCGCTGGCCCGGCTTGTAGACGTTGATGACGCACTTGGCGTGGCGGGCGTCGGTCAGTTGGATGTAGGAGCCTTTCTCTCGCGGCCGGACGTTGTCCGGGATGCTGACAACCTGCCAGCCCTTGCTGCGCAGCTTCTGCTTGCGCGTGTAGTCCCGATCGCCATCGGTGCGATCGTCCATGAGCTCTTTGCTGTGGTCTAGCACCTCGGCCATGGCTGTGCACCTCCTTGTTCAATCAATGGCCGCCATAGTACACCCGGTCAGAGGCCCACGATCCGGGCCGCGTTGCCGCCCAGGATGGCTTCAATCTGGTCCTGGGGGAGGCCCGTGGTCCGGATGCCGTCGATGAAGGCCTTCACCTTGTCCTGGCCGCGGATCTCCTGAGGATAGTCCGTGCCGAACAGAATATTCGTGAATGGGATGTTGAGCAGCGCGGCTTTGACGGCGGTGATCTCGCCGAAATGGCCGCCGGTGTCAAAGTACATCCGGCTGAGATACGAGTCGAAGTCGTGCTTGGGCTTCTTGCCGTGGATGGGGTCGTCCAGCAGGCCCCAGAACTCCTTGTCTTGGTAGTCGCGAATGCGGCCGACAAGTGACGTGATCCCGCCGCCGAAATGGGACATGATGACGTTGAGCCGGGGGAACTCGTCGAGCACGCCGCCGCATATCAGGCGCATGACCGCGGTTACCAGCTCGAACTCGCGGCCGACTGTCCGAAAGAGGTCGTAGGCCTGGAAGCCCTGCGAGCCCAGCGTACCGCAGGCCAGCGTGGGGTGGACGAAGATGAACTGGCCGGCGGCCTGGCAGTGCTCGTAAAACGGGTAGAGCTCCTCGGCGTCCAAACCCTTGCCGCTGAGCGTTGAGGCGATCGCCACGCCGCGCAGGCCGAGGTCTTTCCAGGCGCGATCGAGCTCATCCAGCCCAGCCTTGCCGGCCAACGGGCCGGTGTGGCCCATGCCGATCAGTCGGCCTTTGAAGCGCGGGATCTCGCGCGCGAGGGCGTCGTTCACGGCCTGGCAGCGCTCCAGGTCACCTGGCATGCCCTCAGCGCTGGAGATGACGGCCACGTCCACGCCGGCGTAGTTCATCATGGCCGAGTGCCGGTCCAGGTCGGCCAGCTGGGCGTGCACGGTGTAGGTGGGCACCCCGTCCACGTAGCGCGTCAGCTTGGCGTCGGGCGACTTGAGCTGGGCCAGATTGTTGGCGACCAGCTCGGGCGGCGACCAGTGAATGTGGACGTCAAAGACGCGTGAGCGATCAGCCATCAGCCATCACCAGTCAGCTATCAGCTTAAACTCCTGGCCGACTGATAAACTTTCCCTTCGTATGCACGACGCCGTCCGCCGGATTCTCGAGCAGATGGAGCGGAACGGCTATATCACCGACCCGGAGATCGCCACCGCCGTCTACCTGGCGATGGAGCTCAAGAAGCCGCTGCTGATCGAGGGCCAGGCTGGGGTGGGCAAAACCGAGATCGCCAAAGTTCTGGCGCACATGCTGAACATCGATCTCATCAGGCTGCAGTGCTACGAAGGCCTTGACGTGAACACGTCGCTGTACGAGTGGAACTACCCCAAGCAGATGCTGCGCATCAAGATGGAAGAGCACGATCGCCGCAGTGTGGCCGAGAAGGAGCATGAGATCTTCAGTGAGGAGTTCCTGCTGAAGCGGCCGCTGCTGGAGGCGATCACCCGTCAGGACCGATCGCCAGTGCTGCTTATCGACGAGGTGGACCGGGCCGACGAGGAATTCGAGGCCTTTCTGCTGGAGGTCCTGTCTGACTTCCAGGTGAGCATTCCCGAGATCGGGACGGTCAAGGCCACCCACATCCCCTATGTCGTCCTCACCTCCAACCGCACGCGCGAGCTGAGCGACGCGCTGCGCCGGCGCTGCCTGTTCTTCTGGATCGACTATCCATCCTTCGAAAAGGAGGTGCGGGTGGTCAAGGCAAAGGTGCCCGGCATCAACGATCATCTGGCGGAACAGGTGTGCTTATTCATGCAGGGCGTACGCTCGATCCGGCTGGTCAAGACGCCCGGCGTGGCGGAGACGCTGGACTGGGGGCTGGCGCTGGTGTCGCTGCACCGGGACCACCTGGATGAGGAGACGGTGCGTGACACGATGGCGGCCTTCCTCAAGGACAACCGCGACGTCAACAAGATGCTTGGCCGGCGCCTGGACGTCCTGCTGAGCGCCGCCGGCACCAACGGCAAGAAGGCGCCGGGCGACGTCATCCCGCAGCTGCGGGAGCAGATGGCGGCTTTAGAGGCCTAGCGGCCTTCGAATTCAGAATTCAGAATTCAGAATGAATTCAACAACTGCCAACCGTGGCACGCTGCTGGCCAACGTCGTCGACTTTGGGCTGCAGCTGCGCCAGCGTGGGCTGCTGGTCACGCCGTCGGAGGCGATCGACAGCTTACGAGCGCTGCGCCACATCGATATTTCTGACCGCGACGAGTTCTACCTGTCGCTGCGCACCGTGATGACCTCGCGGATTGAGGACATCCCGATCTTCGACGAGGTGTTCTTCAGCTTTTGGCCGGCAATCCTCGAAGAGGAGGCGTGGGACGAAGGCGCGCAGCAGATGGACGAGCTGCCATCGTCCCAGAGCGCGGCCGAGGACGAGAGCGGCGAAGGCGGCGAGGAGCGCGTCTCGCAGGAGATCGAGGCCGCCGACGAAGGTGAAGGCGAGGGTGAGGACGAGGAGGAAGTGGCCGGCTACAGCGCCGAGGAGATGCTGATCAAGAAGGACTTCTCGACGTTCCGCGCCGACGAGCTGGAAGAGATGA
Source organism: Chloroflexota bacterium (assembly GCA_035299885.1). Taxonomy (GTDB): domain Bacteria; phylum Chloroflexota; class JAJPGV01; order JAJPGV01; family JAJPGV01; genus DATGVV01. The sequence goes on from DATGVV010000433.1 coordinate 7,165, forward strand.
TCCGGGTCACGCTGCGGATGGCGCGCAAGATGGCCACGCGGTTGAGCCGCCGCATGCAGCGCACCCGCCGTGGGCACCTGATCGATCCGCGCCGCACGGTCCGCAACAACCTGAAATACGGCGGCGACATCATTGAGCTGGCGTACAAGAAGCGGAAGATCAAGAAGACCAAGCTGGTGCTGCTGTGCGACGTCAGCGGCTCGATGGACATCTACAGCCGTTTTCTGCTGCAGTTCATCTACGCGCTGCAGAGCAACTTCGCTCGGACCGAGTCGTTTGTGTTCAGCACGCAGCTGTCACGCGTGACGGACTATTTCCGCGACCACGATATCTACGAGGCCCTCGATGTAATCTCAAAAGAGGTGCTGGACTGGTCCGGCGGTACGCGCATCGGCCAGAGCCTGACCACCTTCAATGCCGACTGGGCATCGAGCATGCTGGATCAGCGCACCGTGGTAATCGTGCTGAGCGACGGCTGGGATACCGGCAACGCGGAGGTGCTGGAGCAGGAGATGGCTGAGCTGCAGCGCCGAGCGGGGCGGGTCATCTGGCTCAATCCCCTGATGTCGAATCCCGGCTATCAGCCGCTGTGCCGCGGCATGCGCACGGCATTGCCGTACATCGAGGTGTTCGCCCCGGCTCACAACCTGGCGAGCCTGATGGAGCTGGAGGAGCACCTGGTAGCCTGAACAGGCTAGTGGGACTGAAACTCTTGGGCCCAGCGATGCGTATCTCAGCGTAATGGCCGTAACGAGAGGACGACCACGCACATGGTATGGCGCTGGTCGCGGCCTTTCCGATGGGTTTGCTCGACGCTGAGCTGCGGGCGGAGCAACCGGCCCGCCTCAGCACCGAAGATTTCAGCAAGGTCTACGAGACGCACGTAGGGCGGATGTACGGCTTCGTGTACAGCCAGGTGGGCAATCGCGAGGAAGCCGAGGACTTGACCTCGCAGATATTCCTGAAGGTGTACAACAGCCTGTCACGCTTCGAGGGCCGGGGCAGCCTGGAGGGCTGGCTGTTTCAAATCGCGCGGGTAACGGTGAACGATCACTGGCGGGACAAGTACCGGCTGCCGGCAATGCCGCTGCCGGAGGGGCTGGAGATCGTCGAACGCGAGGTGCCAGCCGACTTCAACCGGGCCAGCCGCGATGCCCGCGTGCGGCAAATCCTGGACGCGCTGCCGCCCAACTACCGAGACGTGCTGTTCTACCGCTTTCTCAAGCGCTACAGCGTCAAGGAAACGGCAGCCACGATGCAGCTGACCGAGACTAACGTCAAGGTGCTCCAGTTTCGGGCGCTGCGAAAAGCGGCCCAACTGGGGCAGGAGCTGGCCTGGTGACCCCGGACGAGCAGCCTTCGCCCAAGCAGACGGAGGCGGCGAACGACTACGTCGACGCGCTGTTAGCTGGGCGAAGGCCGCGGCCGCCGCGCGAGATTGCCGGGGACGAGGGCGATGCGCTGCGAATGGCGGCTTTCCTGTCCAGCGCAGAGACGCACCAAGCCCAGCCCTCGGCAGCGTTCGTGGAGCACCTGCGGGCAAGGCTGGCGGCGCCCCAGCGGCGATCCTGGCTCGACTTCCGGCTGACGCGCCGCGGGATGGCGCGCGGGCTGATCGGCGGCGTGGCGGTAGTGGCGGCTTGCCTGGTGGGCGGGCAAGCGTTCCAGCGCTTGCGCGGCGAACCGGTGCCAGGCGGCTGGGTGCCCATTGCACGCGCCGCGGAGCTGACGCCGGGCAGCGTGAAGCGCTTCGTGGCGGGGGAGCTGGAGGGGCACGTCATGAACATCGGCGGCAAGATCTGGGCGCTGTCCGCCATCTGCACGCACATGCCTTGCGTGCTGGACTGGCGCGGCCAGAATCAGGAGTTCCAATGCGCCTGCCACGAGGCTGGCCGCTTTGACGTCAGCGGCCAGCAGATGGGCGTAGATGAATATAAGCAGCCACTGCCGCCGCTGCCCAAGATCCCTGTGCAGCAGCGGAATGGGGTCATCTACGTCGTAACGTAGGGTCAGTCGTAACGCCGGGCGCAGGCTGGCGTAATCTTTGTTGCTGGATTCCTTGAAATCTCTTCTGATGTCCCTTTTTGGCTTGGTCGCGCTGGCGCCTGGGGTGGCCTTGGCGCAAGGAGCGCCACCGCCGTATGTCGTAACCATCGTGGCGGGCCATGGTGGGAACGATCCGGGGGCGATATTTCCGCCTGACGCCGGCCGGCCACTGCTGATGGAGAAGGACCTGACGCTCCCGATCGCGCTGAAGCTGCGCGACCGGCTGCTAGCCGATGACGTGCAGGTGGTCATGACCCGGACGGCGGACGTGACGACCAGCGGCGAGCAGCGCGCGGCGATGGCCGAACGGGCCGGCGCGAAGGTCTTCGTCGCGGTGCACGTGAACAGCTACTACCCGGATCCGTCGGTGCGCGGCGTGGAGGCGCAGTACTTCTCCGACCCCGCGCTGGCGGGCGGAGTGGCCGATGGGCTGGTGCTGTCCTTGCGGGACTTCCAGGAAACCGTGCGGACCAGCAAAGATCGGGAGCAAGACAACATCCTCTCCATGCCAGGCGTGATCGTCGAGGCGGGCTATCTGTCAAATGCCGCCGACCGCGAGCTGCTGCAGACCGAGGCCTTCCAAAACGCGGTGGCGGACGGCATCTACCAGGGCATCCTGACCTATGCGCCGGAGATCGACGACCTCAAGGCGCAGATCGCGGCCTACAAGTTGGAGCAGGCCAAAGCGCGGGCCGCGCAGCAGGCGGCGCCGCCCGGCTGGCTTGGGACAGCCGGAATCGGGGCAGGGCTCGGCATTGCGCTGCTGCTGGCCCGCCAACGTGCGCGCCGGCGGCTCCGCTCGCTGCGGCGCAGGCCGGCATATGGGGTGGTCCGCTACCGATGAAGATGCTGGGGCTGCCACTTCTGCTCTTGCTGGCGCTGCTACTCGCGGGCTGCAGCGGGGTTGCGTCCGTGTCGGCGGCGCTGTTCGGCGACCCCGGGACGGTTAGCAGCCAGGAGGGGGCGCTGACGGCGGAGGCAACTGAGGAGCCACCGAGCTCGGCGGCTCCTGCCAACGTCGTGCCGCCATCGCCCACGCCTGTGCAGGCGCCAGCCACGCCCGTGCCCACGCCGAAGCCCGGGACGGTGACGGCCGCGCCGATCCTGATGTACCACTACATCCGCGAGCTGCCGCCCAACACGACCGATCACCTCGGCTATGGCTTGTCGATCGCGCCGAAGCTGTTCGAGGATGAGCTGGCGTATCTTGCCGGAGCCGGCTACACCAGCGTATCCATGGAGGACCTGGTGAGCCACATCACGAGGGGCACGCCGCTGCCGCCAAAGCCAATCGTCCTCACGTTTGACGATGGTTACTCCGATTTCTACATGGCCGCCTGGCCACTGCTGAAGAAGTATGGTTTTGGCGCCACGGCCTACCTGGTGGTTGACTTCCTGGGCAAGCCGGGTTACCTGAGCTGGCAGCAGACGCAGGAGCTGCGCGACTCAGGCATCGAGATCGGCGCCCATACGCTGGACCACGTGGACCTGGCCATTCAAGGGCTGCCTCAGGCGCGGCGTCAGATTTTCGACAGCCGGCAGATACTTCAGCAGCGGTTGAACGCGCCCGTAAACACGTTTGCCTATCCGAGCGGCCGCTACACCACGAGCACGGTCAAGCTGGTCGGCGAAGCCGGCTTCAGCTCGGCGGTGACGACGGCCTTTGGCGAGCGGCACACGACGGCCAACCTGCTGACCCTGGCGCGCATCCGGGTGTCCGGCGGCATCAGCATGCTGAACTTCATCAAGAACCTCGCCGGCTAGACGCTGGCGAGCGCGTTCCGCGCGGGGAGTAGGGAGGGGTCAACCTCGGAGGCCATGGCGTAGTCGGCCCGGGCACGATCCTTGTTCCCCAGCCCGCGGTAGGCGTTGCCACGCTCGAGCAGCGCTTCGGCGTTGAAGGGGTCGGTGCCCAGCGGGATGGCTACGACCTCGAGCGCATGCTGGTATTCGCCAAGGCGGTTGTAGACGGCCGCCGGCCAGATGGTGTACCACAGCGTGCGGCCGGTGAGCTGGAGCTGGCGGGCTCGGTCCCAGGCGGCGCGGGCCTCAGGCAAGTTGCCGGCCCGGTACAGGTCGCTGCCGAAGTTGAGCCAGGCAAAGCCATCATCCGGCCGGCTCGCGGCAGCCTGGCGGGCATCGTTGAGCGCGTGCTCGGCGTTCTGCGAGGGATCGAAGTCGCGCCCCAGGATGGCCTGCACGAGCGGCCGCTGAGCCGGCCGGTACACGGGCATGAACGAGTAGTTGTGCCGCTTCCACAGCTCCTGGTAGAGGCCATAGGTCAGCCGGTTAGTGGGTCCGAAGTAGGAGTCGCCGAAGATGACCACGCCAGCGGCGTCATCGAAGCCGCGGACCACACGGAAATGGCCGTAATCGTCCTGCAGGCTGAGCTGGTCCTCAACCACCACAGGGACGTTGTTGCTGACCAGCGCCTTGAGCTGGGCCACGCTGCCGCCAATGAGGGGCTGCCCTTCAAGCCCAAACTGCTCCAGGTACGCGGCGATCTGGTCCATGCGGACGCTGAAGTTCTTGGGGTGCGGCCGCAGCACCGGCGCGATCTCCGTCTGGCGCTTGGAGATGCCGTAGTAGCTGAGGACCATCTCGGCGGTGACCGGGGCGCAGTTGTTCCAGGTCTCGTACTCATGCTGCACGGGCTGCAGCAGGGTTCGGCTGGCGGTGGGCGCGACGGCAGGCGCAGGTTGGGCGCCGGGAGTCGGCCGATCTGAGGCCGAGGCGGCAGGTTTCGCCGACGCTGGTGCCGCTGGCGGAGCGGAGCTGATGGGGATCGCGCTGGCAGGAGCTGCGCTGGCGGACGGCTGGGCGGGCTGGCTGGCCTGGATCGGCTGCTGATCTTCTGCGGGGCCGCTATCCCGGCCGCCTCGCGGGCTGGAAGCCCGTGCCACTTCGACCGCAGCCGGTGGTTCGGGCGCAGCCACGCGCGGAGCGAGCGTGTCCTGCTGCTGGTTGATCCGCCCGCAGGCGGTGATGGCCAGCAGCAGCACCGCGGCAACAGACGCAACCCGGCGCATGGCGGCCATTCTATCAATGGGCCGGAATATAGCTGCCGAGCGCGGGGAGGTTTCCCACGGTGGCACGCCTTGTGCTTACTTGCTCCCGCCAGTTTGGATCAAGGAGACACAGATGAACAAGGCGATCACGGGCGCGTTTCCGGACAGCGTCTCCGGGGCGCGCGCCATCAACGATCTCAAGGCGTCCGGCTTCGCAGGCGAGAGCATCAGTCAGGTGATGCGGGAGGATGCCGTGCGCGGGCAGCGCAAGGGGCCGCGCATCTTCGCAGGGCTGGAGCCTCTGAAGGGGCTGATTAGCGGCGCCATCGCGGGCGGCATTTTGGGCGGCATCGCCAGCTACCTATTCGGCAAATCAATGACCTGGCCCAGCATGGACCTGACGGATCCGCTGCTGGCCACGGTCATTACGTTCGCGGTTGTGGGCGCAATCTGCGGTGTGCTCGAGGGCTTGGCAGCATTGGGGCCGCTGGCCCGGGCGCGTCGCGCGCTCATGCTAAGCAGCCGTGGCGACGTCATCGTCACGGTGCACACGGACGAGACGCACTCCGGGCGCGCCGGCGACATCATGCGCGCCGCCGGAGCCATGGACGTCCGCCGCGGCGCTAGCTCTGTCGCCGACGAGTTCCGGACGGCGGAGGCCGTGCAGCCGGAGATGTACGGGACCGGGCCGGTAGTCCGGCGCGAGCCTGTGGAAACGCCGGCCGGTGAAAGCGAGACGGCTGGTACGCCGCCCAGCACCGGCGGAACAATCGGATAGGGGACTACGGTTTGCCGGCGTGCTCGGCGTTGTAGCGGCCGAGGATCTCCAGGAGCGTGGTGCCTAGGATCTCGTACTGGCCGAAGCGCTTCTGGGGACCGATGCCGAAAATGAACTGCCCCTTGACGTAGCTGTCCTTCGCCGTCTCCTGCTCGAGCCAGATGAAATCCTGGGCCATGGCCTCGTCGGGCACCATGCCCCGCCAGCCCTCATACACGCCCGTTTCGGTGAGGAGGAAGCCTTTTTGGGGCAGGGCCACGCCGGCCTTCGCTAGCTCCGCCTGGATCATGCGATAGCGCAGCGCGTAGAAAATCGATTCCTGCCCATTGTTGAGGCGGCGTGATTCCGGCTTGCCGTAGGCGTGCACGCCAAAGTACTTGGCCGTGCTGATGGGCTTGGCGAAGTACTTTGGATAGTCGCTGGGCTCGAGCGCGCCGGAAGCGTCATTGCCGGCTATGGCGTCGATGCCGTACTTGTTTTGGAGCGTCGTAATGAAGCCCATCTGGAAGTCGGCGCGGCAGGCAAACTCCTGCGGCCGGCTGTGATCGGTCTGCTCGTTGTCGCTCACCCAGGCATCGACGATGTTCTTGAGCGGCACGGCGGTGCGGGCGAGCGAATCGGCAAACTCGATGCCTTTGGCGAGGTGGTTTTCGTTTGGGTCGTTGCAGTGCGCCAGGCTGAAATCGCCATCCGGCACAAAATGGCGGCCAACGATCAGCGCCTTGGGGAAGACCGTCCGCAGCCCGGGGGCGCTGCGAATGTCCGGATCCTGGATGAGCAGCATGGCCGGGCGCAGAGTCACCAGGACATTCATCGGCAGGCTGCTGAAGTACACGCCCACGCCCAGCTTGTCGTTGGTGATAACCGGGCCGGGGATAGGCGTTGGCGTGGGCGGCACCGGCGTCGCGGTTGGTTGGGGCGGCACGGTGCGCGTGGGCACAGCCGTGGCGATGGCGACGACCGTGGGCTGCGGCGTGGGGGTGGTTGTGGGCGGTCCCGGCGTGGGCTGGATTGTTGGCGCCGGGGGCGAAGTCCGGGGAGCAGCTGCTTGCAGCTGGCGCTGGATGCCCAGGTGCAGGCCCACGATTGCCAGCAGCAAGACGACGCCGCCAACCGCAAAAATGAGGGCGTGGCGCATGGGCGTCACGAACTATACTGTTGGCAGTCGCCACGCCGCGTGAATCGGCGGCGTGGCACAGTTGTCGGCGGATAGTTCGGAGGCATACACACTCGTGGGTCAGCTGGGCACAATGCTGCGCACGGCCCGAGAAGAAAGAGGCGTCTCCCTGGCTCAGGCCGAGGCCGCCACGATGATCCGGCGCTCGTACCTCCAAGCGTTGGAGGATGACGAACATGCGCAGCTGCCCGGCGCCGTGTACATCAAGGGCTTCCTGCGCAACTACGCCCAGTATCTGGGCCTGGACGCCTTGCACGTTCTCAGCGTCTACCACCGCGAATACCCAGACCAGTCGCAGGAAGTAGTCGCGCCGGCGACCATTAAGCCGCGCGGCACCAGCCAGCTGGTGACCGGTGGGACCATCGCCAGCCTGCTGCTGGTCGTGGTCATCGCCATCTTCTCGACGTACGTGTACCGCCAGGTGCAAGCGTTCCGGCAATCCGAGCCGGCCTCCCAGGCTGCCGCGCTGGTGCCGACACCGACGCCCATACCGCCTACCCCAACCAGCGCTCGGTCGGCCGAAACGGCCGCGGCGGTGGTGCCGGAGCCGGTGGCGCCGACGCGAACGGCGCTCGCGGGAGGCGCTGAGGTCACCGCCAAGGTCAGCCAGGATGCCTGGCTGCAGGTGCAGGTGGACGGGCAGCGCAGCTTCGAGGGCGTCCTCAAAGCCGGCCAGACGCAGACCTGGAAGGGCAAGGACGACGTGTTCGTGTGGGTCGGCAATGCGGGAGGCGTGAGCATCGTTTTCAATGGGAGTGACATGGGCACGCTTGGTGCCGTGGGCGAGGTGGTGAAGAAGGACTTCAAGAAAGTCTGAGCCATGGCCGGAGATTTCTCCTTCGACGCCGTGTCGCAGTACGACCGGCAGGAGTTGGTCAACGCCGTCGACCAGACCAAGCGTGAGATTGCGACTCGCTATGACTTCAAAGGCACCAAAGCTGGGATCGAGCTCGAGAAGGACGCTATCGAGCTGGTGGGCGAGAGCGATTTTCAGCTCAGAGCCGTCAAGGACGTGCTGGAGAGCAAAGCGATCCGCCGTGGGCTGTCGCTCAAGATCTTCGAATACGGCAAGCCGGAGCCGGCGGGCGGGAGCACGTATCGCCAGAAGGTCGCGCTGAAAGCGGGCATCAACGAGGACCTCGCGCGCAAGCTTACCAAGCTGGTGCGGGACAAGCTGCCGAAGGTCAAGACCCAGGTCCAAGGCGACGCCGTGCGCGTGTCCAGTAAGAACAAGGACGAGCTCCAGGCGGTCATCCGGCTGCTCAAGGAACAGGACTACCCCATCCCGCTGCAGTTCATCAACTACCGCTGACTCAACGCTGTTAACATCAGCCCGTTGAGCGCACTTTGGGTCAAGTGCACCCGCTGTGGGGAGCTGTTATACCAGCGGGAGCTAGACCGCAACCTCCGGGTTTGCCACAAGTGCCAGTACCACTTCCGGCTGCGGGCGCGGGAGCGCGTGGAGCTGTTTGCCGATCCGGACAGCTTCCGTGAGCTGGACGCGGATCTGCGAACCGCCGACCCGCTCCATTTCGTCGCGCGGGACAAAGCCTATCCCGAGCGACTGGCCGAGGCGCGCCAATCCGCGGAGCTGCCGGAGGCAGCCATCTACGGCACCGCCCGTCTGAACGAGCAGCCGATCGTGCTGGCGGTGATGGATCCCACGTTCCTGGGAGCCAGCATGGGCAGCGTCGTGGGCGAGAAGATCGCGCGAAGCTTGGAGCGGGCCGCGGCCGACCGCTGCGCCCTGGTGCTCTTCGCCGCCTCAGGCGGAGCACGCATGCACGAGGGCTTGTTCTCGCTCATGCAGATGGCCAAGACGACCGCGGCCGCTACTCAACTGGCGGAGGTGGGCCTGCCCTTCATCTGCGTGTGCACGGACCCGACGTACGCCGGGGTCACCGCCAGCTTCGTGTCGATCGCGGACGTTATCGTCGGCGAGCCGGGGGCGGCCATTGGCTTCGCCGGCCCGCGGGTGATCGAGCAAACCACGAAGCACAAGGTCGGCTCCGACGAACGGGACACACGCTTCATGCTGGAGCACGGCATGCTGGACATCGAGGTGGCTCGGCCGGACCTGCGGGACGTCGTCAGTACGCTTATCGGGCTGCTGTCGGGGTCCGAGTCGGGGATGCCAAGCTCCGGCTCTCCCGCGGCAGCCGACTACGAGCGCGAGAATCGAAGCCCTAAGCCGCTGCCATTCGAGCGAGGGGTAGCCGGCGAGGCCGCGCTGGCCACGGTGTATTCCTCCCTGCGGCCATGGGACAAGGTGCAAGTGGCCCGCCATCCGGAGCGCCCGCACCTCGGCGATGTGATCGCCGGGACGTTCAGCGACTTTGTTGAGCTGCACGGAGATCGCCGCTTTGGCGATGATCCGGCGATGGTCGGCGGGCCGGCCAGACTGGATGGCCGGCCAGTCATGATTATTGGCCACCAGAAGGGGCGCGACACGCGCGACAACGTCAAACGGAACTTTGGCATGGCCCACCCGGAGGGCTACCGCAAGGCGCAGCGGCTGATGAAGCTGGCCGAGCGCTTCCAGCTGCCGGTGCTGTGCTTCCCCGACACGCCAGGCGCCTCGCCGGTTATGGACGACGAATCACGGGGGCAGGCCGAGGCCATCGCCAGCAGCATCCTGTGCATGCTCAACCTGCACGTGCCGATCATTGTCACCATATTGGGCGAGGGCGGCAGCGGCGGGGCGCTGGCCATCGGCGTGGGCGATCGGGTGCTGATGCTGGAGCACGCCATCTATTCGGTGGCCTCACCCGAGGGCTGCGCCGCCATCATCTGGCGCGACTCGTCCTATGCGCCGCAGGCGGCCGAGGCGATGCGCATCACCGCCCAAGAACTGCGCGCGCTGGAGCTGATTGATGGCATTGTGCCTGAGCCGGTTGGCGGAGCCCACCGTGATTACGCCGCCACGTGCGCGAACATCGCGGGCGCGGTTCGGCGGGAGCTGGCCGAGCTGGCCGCGCGACCCGCGGACGAGCTGCGGGCCAGCCGGCGAGAGAAGTACCGCCGGATGGGCAGCTTCGAGGAGCCAGCGGCGGAGACGGGGCGAATCAGTGAGCCCGTGGCTGGCCTCTCCGCCACGCCGTAGGACGCTCGCATAGCCGCGGTGGGAAAGGAACTTGAAGGCTATAGATCGCGGCGGCGGCGGGCAATGGCGCTTTGCTGGCACAGCAGCCACTGCTCTTCACTCATGAGCGCCGTGGTATGCGCGGTGATGACCACGAGCTTGTTGTCCTCGAGCGTGCGCCACAGACCGGCGTAGGCATTCCGCAGGAACTCGACGGTGGTGGACTCGGCGGGTAGCTCGGCCAGCTGCCGCTGCAGCTTGTTGATGGCCTCGAACAGGACTTCTTTGGGCTCGTAGTTCTTGCGATAGGCCCACACCGGGTCCGCCATCAGCAATGGCGATTGACCTTGACCCACCGTAGCAATTATGGCAAGGCCCTGTACAGCGCCCGATACTCTAAGGGATAATTCGGGGCGTCGAAAGAAGTTAGGGAGCGGGATGGCAGTAAGCACCACGACATCACGTGGCTTAGACCTCATGAAGCTGATCGCGCTGCGCGAAGAGTTCGGCGCCAGCTTCAAGAAGGGCGAGGTCATCTACGCGCCGGGGCAGCCGGCCGAGCAGTTCTACGTGCTGATGCGCGGCCGTGTGGAGGTGGAGTCCAGCACGATCGGCAACGAAACCGTGGATCCTGGGGATGTGTTCGGAGAGGTTGAAGTCTTCGCCGAGGAGAGCCGCAGCAGCCGCGCGACGGCCCTGGACGACTGCAACGTGCTGACGTTCAACCGCGACACGGCGGTCAGGCTGGCCGAGGCAACGCCATCCTTCGCGCTGGTGGTGATCCGCCAGACGTGCCGGCGACTGGCGCATGCCGAGACGCTGCTGGCCAGCGGTGGCAGCAAGCCGGCACCCGCAAAGCCAGCGGCCGCGGAGCCGGAGGCGCCGGCGGCGGAGGAGCCGCAAGCGCCCGCGGGCCCAACGGGGCCCGGTGGTCAGGTAGGGCCGGTGACCACGGTCGAGTACGCGGACAAGATGTGGAAGAAGGACGTGAAGTGCCCCAACTGCCGCACGACCTTCCACGCTTGGAACATCCGATCGGCGGCCCTGGTGGCCGGGCAGCGCGAGTCGGATTACCGCATCATCTACGACGGTCCGGATCCCAACTGGTACCGCGTGTGGGTGTGCCCTAACTGCCAGCTTGCAGCTAATGACGAGGACTTCGCCGCCATGACCTCGGTGCAGCTGGCTCGCGCCAAGCCAGGGTTGGAAGAAGCCAAGAAAGCGGACCCCACTACGTACGACTTCACGTACTACCGCGACGCCGACCTGGCGCTGCGCAGCTATCAGCTGGCAATCCCGTTTTACGACGGCTCGAAAGGTGGAACGGAGAAGTGCGCGGGGCTGTATCACCGCATGGCCTGGGTCGAACGCGCCCAGGGCAGTGAGGAGCAGGAAAAGGTGTGGCTGGCCAAGGCGGCCGAGTACTACGAGAAGGCCTTCACCAGCAGCGATGCCGGCAAGCAGGGCGTGCTGTGGGCCTACCTGATCGGCGAGCTCAGCATCCGCCTGGGCGACTATGGGAAGGCAGTGAAATGGTTTACCACGGCCGCGGCGCAGCCCGACTTCAAGGCGCAGTCGGGTCTCGAGAAGCAGACGCGGGATCGCTGGGGCGAGGCCAACGAAATGTTGAGGCAGGCTAAGGGGAGCTAGGAGTACGGCCGAAACCCCATTGGCGGCCATTGGAACCCCGAAATGCCGAGCCCTGACGCGATGAAGTCCGAGAGAGCGACCCCGCCAAGGCCGCCTCGCCGTAGTTTCCGGCCATACTCCTAGTACTACTTCGTTAAGTATTGACATTTTATTGTGGTTCTGCGACAGTTGGCGCATGGATGTGCAACTGCAAGCAGAGCGAGGTCGGCTGGCGCGGTTTCTGGCCCAGACATTGAGCGGGTTGGGGCGCACGGAACGCACCCGCTGGGGCGAGGTGTACGTTCGGGGGCTGTTGTCCACCACTGAGCGCAAGACGGCCGCGCGGCTGGCGCAGCGGTTGCCAGACGGCGACGAGCAGGCCTTACAGCAGTTCGTGGGGCAGAGTCCCTGGGCATGGGAGCCTGTCCGGGAACGACTGGCGCAGCAGACGATAAAGGAGCTGGAGCCCGTCGCCGCCTGGGTGATCGACGACACCGGTTTCCCCAAGAAGGGTGACCATTCCGTGGGCGTGGCGCGACAGTACTCCGGGACCCTGGGCAAGATCGGCAACTGCCAAGTGGCCGTCAGCTTGCACTATGTGACCGACGACGCCGCCGTGCCGCTGGATTTCGCGCTGTACCTGCCCGAAGAGTGGCTGGAATCTGACAAGCGCCAGGAAGCCGGCATCCCCGATGAGGTGACCTTTCAGACAAAGTGGCAGCTGGCGCTGGAGCTGATCGACCGCGCCGGGAAGTGGGGCATCAGTCCAGGCGTGGTCGCGGCCGATGCCGGCTACGGGGCAACCGCTGACTTCCGTCTGGGATTAGTTGAGCGCGGGTTGCAGTTCGCGGTCGGCATCAGCAGCAGTGTCGCGGTATGGCTCGAGGCGGTCAATATCGTCCCCCCACCGCATGTTGGCAAGGGCCGGCCACGGCGCATTCCAGCTGACCTGCCGCGCGCCAGCAGCGTGCTCGAACTCGGCCAGCGTCTGCCAGCCAAAGCCTGGCAGGCCATCACTTGGCGAGAAGGGACCAAGGGGCCGATGACGAGCCGCTTCGCGGCCGTTCGGGTGCGGCCCAGCCGTCGTCTCACCCATCATTTGCCCACTGAGGGCGTCCTGTGGCTGCTCATGGAATGGCTGGAGGGGGAGGCGGCCCCCAGCCGCTTTTGGTTCTCTAACGTGGCAGCCGACATCGACCTACCCGACCTGGTACGCCTGGTCAAGATTCGCTGGTGGATCGAGCAGGGCTACCAGCAGCTTAAAGACGAGCTCGGCCTCGACCACTACGAGGGCCGCACCTGGCGTGGCTGGCACCATCACGTGACGCTGACGATGATTGCCTTCGCCTTCCTGGTCCTGGAGATGCGCCAAGGTGAAAAAAACTTCTGGACCGACTATGCGCCTGCCGGCGGTGCGGCGTGAGCTGCAGCGCATGCTCGCTCTGTGGACCGGCACCTGCATGTGGTGCGGCCAGCGCCAACGCCATTCCCGCTTGAATTCATCATGAACTTAACG
>DATGVV010000434.1:0-4399 GCA_035299885.1 Chloroflexota bacterium
AGCAGCGCTGATGGATAGCGCTGCGTAAGAGCGGAGGTGTATGGGAGTCGAACCCACCAGGGAACGCCCAAACGCCCCCTCAGACGGTTTTGAAGACCGCGGAGCCCACCGGGACCCGTACACCTCCAGGCGCGGCGGCGGCTGCGCCACAGGGGAGTATAAGGAGGGGCAGCGCAAATAAAGCTCGGTCTAGATAGAAGACGCTAGGGGCGGCGGCCCATGCCTTTGTGCTCGTCTAGGTGATTCCTGTCACCTTCTCCAGGCTCGCGGCGTTGGAGTAATGCGAAGTCCCTTTCAGAGAGGTAGAGCAACTCCAGCATGATCAAGCAGTTCTTGCGCGCAGCGCGCGTCCCCTTCGCCGCCCTGGCGGTGGCCGGCAGCCTGTATGGAGCCATGGCCTCATCGGCCGGCGCGGCAGCCTTCCCGCCGATGAGCGCACCCGAGTACCAGTTCCTGGCCGAGCTGAACGCCGATCGCGCCGCCAACGGCCTGGGCCCGCTGTCCGCCGACGGTGTGCTGGCCGGCCTGGCCCGGCAGCGCAGCCAGCAGATCATGGCCAGCGGCTCCTTCAGCCACTATGACGGCGCCGGCCAGCTGATCTTCGCCGGCCTGTTGAATGGCGTGGGCTTCCCCTATGCGTTTGCCGGCGAGAATCTGGCCGAGAACAACTACGCCTGGGGCCAGTCCCTGGATGTGGCCAACGGAGAGCTGATGAACAGCCCGACGCATCGGGCCAACATTCTGAACACGCGCTTCAACGAGGTAGGCGTGGGCATCGCCGGCCCTGGCCCGGGCGGCCGCTTCTACTACACGCAGATCTTCGCCCAGACCTGGTAGACAGCCGGCTGGCCCGGCTTCCGCGTCCCTCCAGGCATGACCAAGAAGTAGGTTCCCGCACCCTAACCCTCTCCCGTTGCGACGGGAGAGGGGATCGGATTTAGTTCAGCTTGTCGAGGTACTCCGGTTTCTCGTGCCAGGCGTCTTCGAACTGGTCGCGCGGCTTGGCCACGAACACGGCGTTCTCGGTGGTGTCGTCGACGGCGGTCACGGGCACGTACAGCTTCTCGCCAAGACCGAAGATGCCGGTCTTGACTTCGATGACCTCTTCGTGAACAGGCTCGCTGGTGCCCATCATGGCCTCGTCCTCACGGTACACGTGAGCGACGCTGCCTACCTTGTCGCCGTTGACGTCACACACGTCCTGGCCCGGCAGAATCCGGCCGATATAACGCTCCGCCATATGTGCTTACCTCCTCGTTCTTGGTAGGGGCGTCGTTGGCTGGTAGGCAGGGCACGCAGAATGCATGCCATCACAACCGATCCCACCTCCGCGGGACGTCGCCCCAGTGGACGATGGCCGCCGCCTGGTAGTCGCGCCGGCGGCGAATCTCGTCGAGGCGGGCGCGGTAGCCGAGCAGGGTATTTCGGCCCAGCTCCAACCAGGCGCGCGGCACCATGCTGTCGTCCAGGGAGTCGCGCAGCTCGCCGTCCTGGAACCGGAAGTTGTCGGCGGCGGGGGTGCCGTACTGCAGGCAGGCATAGCCGCAGGCGCCGAGCGCGATCACGTCAGTGTCCTGGTCGAGGATGGTTGAGCCGCCGGCGTCCAGCTGGTGCAGGCTGGCGTAGATGACGTTCATCATCGTCGAGCCGGCGGCCGGCGCGCGGCTGCTGTCCACGTTCAGCACGAACACGCCACTCTGCTCCTCGAAGGGCGCCGTGGCAGCCGGCCAAAGGCCCACCGGGTACTCCACTTCCTCGATCCACCAGGCCTGCGCCGACGCTGCCGGCGCCGACAGCTTGAGCGGAGCGCTGGAGCCGCTGGGCGCCAGCGACACGATGGTGTACGCGCCCGATCCGGCGGCGGTGGCGCGGCCGTTCCATATCTCGGCGCCTGGCGCGGACCCGACGTACACGTTATAAGCTTGCGCCCCGGCTATCGCGCCGATCTGCACCGAGATCGAGCCGCCCGCCGCCACCACGATCGAGCTCTCAGCTGACGGCGCTGTTTCGGTTGAGCCCACGGCGGCGCTGAGCTTGACGGAAATCAGGCCGGCCGGCAGCGATCCGCCGGCTGGCAGCGCCGTGAGCACCGGAGCGGCGGGCACCGACAGCGTGCTCGGCGCCGGCAGAAGGTATGCGCGTACGCCCGCCGCCAGCGGGACCACGATGCCTTGCAGCCGTGGCCAGACGAAGCTGTACTCCTTCAACGCGCGGGCAATGCAGCGGTCGATGATGGCTGGCGGCCAGCGGTAATTGGCGGCATCGGTGTCATTGAGATCCTGCCGGACGGCGGTCTCGAGGTCGCTCAGAGTCATTTTCGCTTCGCTCCATTCCAGTCGTCAGGCGTCAGAACGTCAGGCGTCAGGCGGGTGGGGACTGACGACGAGCGACTGACGACTAGCGACATCAGCTGTAGGTCACCACGTAGGCCATGGCGGCGGGGGACTGGATCAGGATGCCCAGGCGGCACGGCGCCTGCAGGTCCGTAATGGAGCCAGCGGCAAGCGTGGTTGGGCCGAAGATGGTGGCCAGCGCGCCCGCGCCGGTGGGGTCGGCGCTGTCCAGCATCTTGACGTTGCCCGGGGTGCCACCTGTGCCCGGGACGTGGATGCGGTGCACACGCCCGGCGCCACGTTTGAAGATGGAGTTGGCCGGCACCGGCGCTTGGCCGTCCAGCGCCTGGCCCTGGTCCACGAACGTGGCGGCGCTGAGCTGGCCGGCGGCGGCCCTGGCGAGCAGCACTTCCGCCCCGCTGGCGCGGCCGTAGACGTTGATGGCCGTGACACCCGGCGCCAGCACCGGCAGCGTGATGCGGACCTCGCCCAGGCCGGGCCCGGCCCAGCTGACGATGGCCTCTGCGCTGGCCGCTCCCTCGAAGTCTTCCCACAGCAGCGAGAACTGGTAGCCGTACGTGCTCGGCGCGAGGCCGGGGCCGAAGAACTGCGCGCTGGCCGGCGAGTGGGTCGAGAGGGCGGCGGCGGCGATGGCCGGAACGGGCGCCGCCGGCAGTGGAATGGGCACGTAGCGCTTGCCACCGAGCGTGGCCAGCGTGTTCTGGCCTTCATCTAAGTACATGCGTCCAAGCTAGTGGGGCTTGGCACCAGACGCCGCGTCTGGTGCGAGCCGCTGACATGCTGCTGGCCGAGGAGGAAGCAATGTGCAAGAACGCCAGCTGAACGAAACCCGAGCCCGGCCCGATCCCGACGGCGAGCTCGAACGCGAGCATCCACTGCCGCTCGTCGAGGCCAGCTTGGAGCGGCTCTACGAGGAGCCACACTCCGTCCGCGAGCGACGGGCCGGCCTGAAGGCGCTTGGCCAGGAGCGCGGCTCATGGTAGCGGCGGAGGAGCGCCAGCTCCAGGCAGAGATCGAGCTGCGCGAGGCGGTGGTCCTGTCGGCCGAGCTGCGTGAGGTGGAGGTGACGGTGCTGGAGAGCGGCCTCTCGCGCAACGGCTGGTTCTACAGCCCCGAGCTGCTGGCCAGCACGGCGCCGCTGTTCGAAGGGGCGCGCGCCTTTGCCGATCATCCGGGGCCGGCCGACCGGGCCGAACGCTCCATCCGCGACATCGTTGGCTACTACCATTCGCCGCGCTTCGAAACCGGCAGTGACGGGCAGCCAGCATCCATCAAAGCCACCCTGAAGGTGCTGGACAGCGCCGCCTGGCTGTGGACGATGGTGGCCGAGTCGCTGGCCGAAAGCCGGCCCTTCATCGGCCTGTCGGTGGATTTCGTGGGCGCCGTCAAGCCCGCCAGCCGCAAGGGAACGGCGGTCAAAGAAGTCCAGGCCATCCGGCAGCTGCTGAGCGTCGACGTGGTCACGCGCCCATCCGCTGGCGGCCGTTTCGAACGAATTCTGCAATCCGAGACGTCAGGCGTCAGTCGTCAGACGTTAGATGAAGACGAACAGGAGAACGTCATGTCCCCAACCGAAGAAGCCGCCGCAGAAGACAGCGCGCTGGCCACCGCCGAGGAGGCGAGGGCCCTGCTCGATGAAGCGCGCCGCGAGCGGCGCATCGCCGAGTGCGAGCGCAGCCTGGAAGGGATGCTGGCCGCCACCCGGCTGCCAGGCCCGTTCCAGGACAAGCTGCGGCGCCGTTTCGCGGCTAGCGAGAGCTCGAGCGAGGTCATCCAGGAGGCTATCGACGAGGAGACCGCCGCCCTGGCCTCGGTACTGGACGCCCAGCTCATCACTGGCATGGGCGCCGAGAAGGCCACCATCACCAGCCGCACCGAGCTGGACCGCTTCCAGACCGCGCTGGACCTGTTGCTGGGCGTGGAGGTGGCGGAGGCCGACCGCGTGGGCCTGCCCAAGCTAGGCGGCATTCGCGAGGCCTACATCGTAGCCACGGGCGATCCCGACGTGTCCGGCGCTACCGATTACGAGCGGGCGTTGGTGCGGG
>DATGVV010000435.1:0-7335 GCA_035299885.1 Chloroflexota bacterium
ATCTTCTTCCCGCCGGCGTTCATCATCAGCATGACGACGCCCGTCGTCATCAAGCTCAGCCTCAAGGATCTGGGACAGACCGGCGGAGTGGTGGGCCGCATCTACGCCGTGTCGACGTGCGGCAGCATCCTCAGCACCTTCCTCACAGGTTTTGTGTTGATCGCATCATTCGGCACCCGAGTGATCGTGCTGGGTGTCGGGCTCCTGCTGCTGGCTCTGGCGGTGACGTTCGGCGGCCTCCTCACCGGCGACCGTCTACGCGCCGCCACGGCAACCACGACGGCCGCGCTGCTGACGATAGGCGTCATCCGAGCCAGCCTGAACCTAAATGGGTTCGACAGCGGCTGCACGCACGAGACCAACTACTACTGCATCCGTGTGATCCCCACCACCCAGGACGGCCGCCAGGTTCAGCAGCTGATCCTCGATCACCTCATCCACAGCTTCAACGACCTGGACGATCCGACATACCTTCACTACGGCTACGAGAAGGTCTACGCCGAGGTCATGGACTACGTCGCCAAGCAGAAGCCGGACTTCTCAATCCTGCAGTTGGGCGGCGGTGGCTACACCACGCCGCGCTACGTCGAAGCGCTGTACCCGCAGGCCAAGGACGAGGTCCTCGAGATCGATCCCGGTGTGACGCAGACGGCCTATGAGGACATGGGCGTGGCGCCCAACGCGCGGGTTCGGACGATCAACATGGACGCCCGCCTCGGCCTGCAGGAGCTGCCGCCCGACCAGAAGTTCGACATCATCCTGGGCGACGCCTTCAACGACCTATCGGTGCCTTACCACCTGACCACCCAGGAGTTCGACCGCCAGCTCCAGAGTCGTCTCACGCCCAGCGGCTTCTATCTGGCCAACATCATCGACAAGATGCAGGGCGGCCGCTTCATACCGTCAGTCGTGCGGACGCTCAAGACGGTCTTCCCGAACGTGTACGTGATGTCGGAGTTCGACTCGTTCAACAGCCCCGCCCAGAACACATATGTGGTGGCCGCCTCCGTGACGCCGCTGGACGAGCAGCGGCTGCGCGCCGCCCGAGGCCAGGGCCTTGGCGGCCAGCCCATCACCAAGATCATGTCCGTCCCGGACATGGATGCCTGGCTGAACAGCGCCGGCAGCGTGCTCTTGACCGACGACTACGTGCCGGCCGACAACCTGCTGGCGCCGCTGTTCCTGGAGAGGAACTAAAAGATCGGCAGGTACCGCTCCAGCTCCCACGGGGAAATCTGGATGCGGTACTCGTTCCACTCGGCGCGCTTGGCTTCGATGAAGCGATCGTACACGTGGTCGCCCAGAGCGTGGCGGACGACGTCGTCGCGCTCGAGCTCGTCCAATGCCTCGCCGAGTGAGCCGGGCAGCATGCCGACGTTGCGCTGGGCGCGCTGGAACTCGTCGAAGTGGTAGAGGTTCTCCTCCACCGGCGCCGGCGGCTCCATTTCGTTCTGGATGCCATCGAGGCCGCAGGCCAGCATCGCGGCGAACGCCAGGTAGGGGTTGCAACTGGCGTCCGGACAGCGCAGCTCGATGCGCGTCGACTCCGGCTGGCCAGGCGAGGTCTGCGGCACCCGGATGAGGGCTGAGCGGTTCACGCGCGCCCAGCCTATGTACACCGGCGCCTCGTAGCCGGGCACCAGCCGCTTGTAGGAGTTGACCAGCGGCGCCAGGACCGCGCACATGCCGCGGCCATGCGCCAGCAGACCGGCGATGAACTGCCGCGCGACGCGCGAGATGCCGTACTCCTCGGCGGGATCGACGAACAGGTTCTCACCGGTGCGAAGGTCGTACAAGCTCAGGTGGGTATGCATGCCGGAGCCGTTGATGCCAAAGATCGGCTTGGGCATGAAGGTGGCATGCAGATCGTGCAGCAAGGCGATGGCCTTGAGCGTGTACTTGAACGTCACGCAGTTGTCAGCTGTCTTCAGCGCATCGTCGTACGTGAAGTCGATCTCGTGCTGGCCGATGGCCACCTCATGATGGCTGGTTTCGACCTCGATGCCGATCTCCTCCAGCGCGTTGACCATCTCCTTACGGACGTCCATGGCGAGATCGGTGGACAGGTCGAAGTAGCCGCCGCGGTCGTGCGGCAGCGGCAGCTCGGTGCCCTTCTCATCCCGCTGCAGCAGGAAGAACTCCAGCTCGGGCCCGGTGTGCAGGCCGTAGCCGAGCTTGGCCGCTTCCTCCAGGTTGCGCGCCAGGACCCGCCGGGGATCGCCTTCGAACACCTGTCCGTCGGGCGTGTAGACGTTGCAGATGACGCGGGCGGTGGTGTTCTCGCCTCGTTCCCAGGGGATGACTGTGAAGGTCGACAGGTCAGGCATGAGATACATGTCCGATTCGGCGATCCGGGCGAAGCCCTCGATGGACGAGCCATCGAACCACTTGCCGTGGTTGATGCAATCCTCCAACTGGCTGGCCGGGATGGTCACGCTCTTGACCACGCCGAGCACGTCGGTGAACTGCAGGTTGATGAAGCGGACGTCTTCCTTGCGGACGGTCTCCAGCACCTCCTTGCCAGTTGGTGCTGGGAGCTTAGATCTGTTCGGCGAGGACAATAGCTTCGGCCACTTCTTTCATGGATTTGCGGCTGTTCATGGACAGCTTCTGGATCTTGCGAAAGGCGTCGGCCTCCTTGAGACCCTGGCTGTCCATCAGGATGCCCTTGGCACGCTCGATCAGCTTGCGCGTCTCGAGCGTCTCGCGCAGATCGCCGATCTCGGTCTCCAGCTCGCGGAACTCGCGGAAACGGGCCATGGCCACCTCAATGGCTGGCACCAGTTCGCCTTCCCGGAACGGCTTCACAATATAGCCCACCACGCCCGCCTGCTTAGCGCCGTCGATCAGCTCCGTTTGCGAGAACGCTGTGAGCAGCAGCACCGGCGCAATCCGCTCCTCGGTGAGGATCTGGGCCGCTTGGATGCCATCGGTGCCGGGCATCTTGATGTCCATGATGACCAGGTCTGGCTTGAGCTCGCGTGCCAGGTTCACGGCGCTCTCGCCATCGCCCGCCTCGCCCACGACGAGGTAGCCGAGACCGGCCAGCATCTCCTTCAAGTCCATTCTGATCACCGACTCGTCGTCGGCGACGACCACGCGGGTTTGGGCGCTCAAGCAGCCTCTACCCGCTTGCGAGGAAAGGACACGCGGGCGTGAACGCCATGGCCGTTCTCAAAGCTGAGCTGCCCATGCAGGTCCTCCTTCACCAGCGTGCGCACGATCTGCAGCCCCAGGTTGGAATCTCGCTCCAGATCGAAGCCGGCTGGGAAGCCCACGCCGTCATCGATGATCTCTATGACCGTCTCCTCGGCTGACTCGTTGAGTTTGATCTGGATCGTACCCTGATTGCGCTCGGCGTAGCCGTGCTCTACGGCGTTTTGCAGCAGCTCGTTGATGATCAGTGCGCACGACGTCGCCTGCTGCGCCGGCAGCCGCAAACTGGGCCCATTGAGCACGATCTTGAGCTGCTTATCCGGGTCCAAGGTGCCGGTCGTCACTTCGCGCAGGATGCTCTGGCCGACCTCCTTGATGTTGATCTCGGAGGACTCATCGTGCGACAGGAACTCGTGCACGACGGCCACGCTGAGGATGCGGTTGACGCTTTCCAGGAGGGCTGCCTTGCCGTCCGTTGCCGGCAGCCGGCGTGCTTGCATGCGCAGCAAGGCGGCGATCGTCTGAAGGTTGTTCTTGACCCGGTGGTGGACTTCTTGGAGCATGGCCGACTTGATCCGCAGCTCATGCTCCTTCTTGCGATCTTCCGTGACGTCGGTCACGCCCAGGATCACGCCCTTGAACTGCTCGCGGTCGAACAGCGGCACCGCCTTGCGGATGAAGATGTAATCCTGCTCGTGGGTCTCCAGCTCGCACGCCTCACGCATTTGCATGGCCCCGAAGAAGGCCGCCTCATTGGTGCCCAGCTCGTCGATCTTGCGCTTGAGCAGATTCGAGCGAAAGCCCAGCCGCTGATAAAGGCTCTCGGCCGTGCCGCTGAGGTATTGAATGTGCCCGGCTGCGTCGAGCACCAGCAGCGCGTCGCGCTCGCTGGTGCGCGACAGCTTGGACAAATCGAGCCGGTTGTGGAGCACCATGTCCTGCAGACTGGAGATGGCTCTGAGGATGACCGGGCTGCGGCGGCGGTGCCGGTTGCGGACGGTCTCGTTGGTCTCGAAGCTGACCGCGGCCACCATTCGGCCGTCTTCGAAAAACGGGAACACGTCCTGGGTCGTGGTAGCGCCCATCACCATGCCTGGCCGGTGGCCTTGCGACGGGCGCTGCCGGTCGAAGCACTTGAAGACCACGGGCTCCGCTTTGCGGTCCGAGCGCTTGCCTTCCATGGGCTCGGCGTGCACGGCCGAAACCGACCACGGTTTGGCCTCGCCCACGATGATCAGCTGGTCGGAATCAGCGCGGCAGTACACCAGCGCATCGGCCCGACTCAGGTCGGCCACCACCGGCAGGTTCCGAGCCAGGGTCTTGATGGCCTCGACCTCCGAGGCCGACAGATCGGGGCACCCCGCGAACGCGCGGCTCACGAGCGGAAGCTTAGCTGTCCCTGGCGTCCTGAAGCAGCGATCGAGCTTGCGTGCTCACGTCCAAATCGAGGCAGTCAGCGATCGTACCAGCATTAGGCGCCGTTTGGAGGCGTCCGGCTTTCCTCTGATTGCCGGATCGAGTCCTCCAGCGTGGTGATGCCGCGGCGAACCGTGTCCATGGTCTTGCTCATATGCGCCTCGAGCGCGCGCAGCACTTCCAGCGCATATTGGTCGGCGCCGGCACGGATCTCCTCGGCTTGGCTATCGGCGTGGGTCAGTATGTCCTCAGCCCGGCGCTCGGCCTCCTGCAGCACCTCGTGCTGCTCAATCAGCTGCTCGGCCCGCTCCTCGGCCTGCTTGATGATGCGCTCGGCCTCGGCTTCCGCTTGCTGCGTGATCCGCTCGCGGTCCTGGTTCAGGCGGCGGGCGGTCTTGATCTCTTCGGGGATGACCACCCGCATCTGGTCCAGCACGTCCATAGTCTCGTGTTCGTCCACGATCACTTTCGACGAAAGTGGCACCTTTTGGCCGGCATGCAGGATGGCCTCGATGCGATCGACCAGGTACAGGATGTCCATCTAGGCCTGGAACTTCTTTCTCAGCGCGGCTGCCACATGCGGCGGCACGAGCTGATCGAGGTCGGCTCCCAGCGAGGCGATCTCCCGGATGAGGGTGGCGCTGATGAAGCTGTAGCTCTTGGCCGTGATGAGGCACACCACTTCTGCATCCGGCCAGAGCTGCCGGTTCATGTGAGCCATCTGGAATTCGTACTCGAAATCCGATACCGCGCGCAACCCTCGGACGATGATCTTGGCGCCCACCTTCTGCAGATACTGAACGATCAAACCGTCAAATGGTTCTACGCGGGCGTTCGGAATGCCCTTCACCGCCTGCCGGATCATCTCCAGCCGCTCGTCAATCGAGAAGATCACGTTCTTCGACGGCTTGGCGTAGACCGCCACCAGCAGCTCGTCGAACAGCAGCGCAGCCCGCTCGGCAATGTCCAGATGCCCATTGGTGAACGGGTCGAAGGTGCCTGGGTAGACGGCTACGCGGCTCATGCCTTCCTGTAGATGCTCAGCGTGCTGTCGCCGTGGCGGCGGCGCTTCCAGAGCTGCAGCTGGGGCGCGTCATCGGGCAGCGCAACGCGGCTGGCGTGCTCGACGGCCACCAATCCCTCAGCGGCGGTCAGCCGGCCCAACTGGGCCAGGACCGTGGTGACGTTGGGGTCGGCATATGGCGGGTCGGCAAGGATTACATCATACTGGCCGCCGAGCAGCGGCAGCGCCTTCTCGACGCGCATGCGCCACAGGTGCGCCTTAGCAGCCAGACCGGTCCGCTGCAGGTTGCCGGCGATGAGCCCTTGCGCGCCTGTGTCGGCCTCAACCAGGTCAGCGGCTTCCGCCCCGCGGCTGAGGGCCTCGATCGCCAGCGCGCCGGTCCCGGCGTACAGGTCCAGCACTTTAGCGCCTTCGATGTACGGTGCCAGCATGTCGAACAGCGCCTCACGCAGCTTGTCCGAGGTCGGCCGCGTCCTGGCGCCCCGCGGCCCTTTGAGCGGGCGCCCCTTGGCTTCGCCGGCGATGACCCTCACGAAGCTTCGGCACCCCGCCAGAAGGTGGTCAGCCGCTCGCGCAGCTGGGGCGAGGCATCCAGATTGGGATCGCGTTCCAGCAGTCCGGAGGCGAGCCGCCGGCTTTCCTCGATGAGGTCGACGTCGGTGAGCTTGGCCACCTTCAGCTCCAGTAACCCGCTCTGGCGGGTCCCGAACAGCTCGCCCGGGCCGCGCAGCTCCAGATCGATCTCGGCCAGCTTGAAACCGCTCTGTGTCTCCTCGATGGCTTTCAGCCGGGGGTTCAGCTCGGCGGCCGGCGAGTCCGACAGCAGCATGCAGTAGGACTGGTGCTCACCACGGCCGACGCGGCCCCGGAACTGGTGCAGTTGCGCCAGGCCGAAGCGCTCGGCGCCCTCGATCGCCATGACGGTGGCGTTGGGCACGTCGATGCCGACTTCGACCACCGAGGTGGATACCAGGATCTGGATGTCGTTACCGGCGAAAGCCTGCATGACCTCATCCTTCTCGCGGCTCTTGAGCCGTCCGTGGAGCAACCCCAGCTTGAAGTCGGGAAAGATCAGCCGCCGCAGCCGCTCGTACTCGGCCGTGGCAGCTCGTACTTCCATCTTCTCCGACTCCTCAATCAGCGGGCAAATGATGAACGCCTGGCGGCCCTCCTGCACCTGTCGCCGGATGAAGCTGTAGGCCTTCGGGCGCTCTTCGGGCCCGAACCACTTCGTCTTAATTGGCTGGCGGCCGGCCGGCATCTCGTCAATGGTCGAGATATCCAGGTCGCCGTAGATGGTCAGGCCCAGGGTGCGCGGAATCGGGGTAGCGGTGGTGATCAGCACGTGCGGGTTGAAACCCTTCTGCCGCAGGCTGCTGCGCTGCTCGACGCCAAAGCGGTGCTGCTCGTCGACGACGGCCAGGCCAAGCTGCTGCAGCTCCACGCCCTCCTGGATGAGCGCCTGGGTGCCGATGGCCGCGGCGATACTTCCGGCCTTCAGGCCGTCGAGTACTTCCTTGCGGGCCTTGCCCTTGACGCTGCCAGTCAGCAGCGCCACGCGCGGGGCTTGGAATGGGCCGCCGGCAAGCTGGTCGAACAGCGCGCTGATCGACCGGAAGTGCTGCTCGGCCAAGATTTCGGTTGGCGCCATCAGCAGCGCTTGGTAGTTGTGTCGCGCGGCCAGCAACATGGCCAGCGCGGCCACGACCGTCTTGCCCGAACCCACATCGCCCTGCACC
>DATGVV010000436.1:0-5040 GCA_035299885.1 Chloroflexota bacterium
TGTGCAACGTAGCCTGGCAGCCCGTAGGTGATGGGCTGGGGGTGCGCTGGTACGAATAGGCTAGCCGCCAGAGTTTCCGCCGGGATAGCCGCTGGCTGAAGCGATACCCTGTGACCGTGCGCGTGGTCTACGGCCGCAACCCGGTGCGTGAGGTGCTTGCCAGCGGCCAGCCGGTGCTTCGGCTTATCTACTCCGATGATCACGCGCGGGAGATCCAGTTCCTGGTGGCGCAGGCCAGCGCACGCGGCGTCGTCGCTCAGCAGGTGGGCCGTCCCATCCTGGACCAGGTTGCGCGCGGCGGCCACCATCAGGGGATCGCGGTTGAGGTGCCCGATCGCGCCGAAGCCTCGCTCGATGACAGCCTGGCCCTCGCCCAGGAACGCGGCGAGCCGCCGCTGCTGCTCCTGCTGGACCACCTCCAGGACCCGCAGAACTTCGGCACGCTGCTGCGTACGGCGGATGCCGTGGGCGTGCACGGCGTGGTCTTTCCCGGGCACCGTGCCGTGGGCGTCACTCCGGCAGTGGTCAAGGCGTCCGCGGGCGCCGTCGAGCACCTGCTGGTGATCAATGCCGGGAACCTGGTCCAAGCTATGGAGGAGCTGCAACGGCGCAGCGTGTGGATCGCGGGGCTCGATCAAGACGCCGATCAGCCGTACTGGGAGCTGGACACCTCGCTCGGTCTGGCCCTCGTCGTCGGGTCCGAGGGCTCCGGCCTGAGCCGCCTAGTCAAGAAGCGCTGCGACCTGCTGGTGAGCATCCCCTCGCGCGGCCGGGTCGCTTCACTCAACGCCGCCACCGCTGCCTCGATCGTGCTGTATGACTTCTGGCGCCGCAGGCAGGCCTAGATCTCGACCTCGTCCACGTACGGCGGCTTATCGATGACCCGCAGCGCGCAGCGGCCGCTGGCCAGCCCGACGATCGGATCGCCGGCCAGCTCTCGACGCCAGCCCTGAAGAAGTCGGTGGTCCTGTGGGTCCACGCGCCCGCTGAGCACGGCGAACAGCAGCGCGTCCAGGTCCGATCGGCTGGCCACCAGCTCGGGCGCGATACCGGCCTGCTCGGCACGGGCCCGGAGCAGAGCATCGGCCAGTCCCGCGATCATCCGCGCCCGTACCTGAATGCCCTTGTTGGGCATCGGCTGCCGCTTGATGGGCGGCGCCTCGTGCCCGCGTTGAATCGCATCGAGAATATCCGGCCCCGACCGCTCGGCTTCGCGCGCGTCGATGCCGCGGATGCTCTTGAGCTCGGCCACGCTGGCCGGCGATCGACGGGCAATCTCCACCAGGGTGGCGTCCTTGATGAGCCAGCCACGCGGAAGATCGCGCCGGGCCGCGGCGTCCTCGCGCCAGTGGGCCAGCTCGCGGAGTATGGCCGCCTGGCGCGGCGAGAGCGTGCCCTGGCCAGCCACCTTGCGCCACACTTCCTCGTCCGCGGCGTAGGCCTCCGGCGTCTCCAGGTAGCGCATCTCCTCGGCCGGCCACTCTGTTCGGCCAAGCTTGGCCAGTCGGGCCTTGACCTCGTCGGCGGCCGGCAGCAGATAACGGACGTCGTCCGCGGCGTAGCGCAGCTGCTTGTCGGTGAGGGGTCGGCGGCACCAGTCCGTGTAGGCCTCGCCCTTCTCCAGCTCGACCCCGGTCAGCTCTTGCACCAGCCGTCCGTAGGCCAGGGACGCGCTCAGCCCGGCGAAACCTGCCGCCAGCTGCACGTCAAACACGTTGTGCGGCACGCAGCCGGTCCGCTGGTAAAACAGCTGCAGATCCTGCCAGCCGGCGTGGACCACCGTCTCGATGGCTGGATCGGCCAGCAAGTCCGCCAGCGGGCTGACGTCCAATCCCCCGGTTGGATCGATCAGGAAGATTCGCTCCGGCGTCGCCACCTGGGCCAGGCACAGCCGCGCGAAGTACGTCTTCTCGCGCAGGAATTCGGTGTCCAGGCCCATCCGTCGGGCTGCCCGCACCTCGGCCAGCACACCCTCCAGCTGCTGGCGTGAGCTGACCATCTCCGCCGCCGTTTCGCGCGGGTGAGCCATGCTTCAAGTCTCACACGCGCGGCGGGCTCCCGGCGCTACACTTCCTGCCGAGTCCGCCGACGTAGCTCAGCTGGCAGAGCGATGGTTTTGTAAACCATTGGTCGGGAGTTCGAATCTCCCCGTCGGCTCCTACTCGCGGCTCGGAGCGTTTGCCCAGTCGAGGAACCAGGCCGCGATGAGCGCCGCGGTGGCGAAAATGCCCACGAAGATAAGGTCGGAGCGGGCATGGATGCGCAGCGAGTAGAGCGGCGGTAGCAGGAAGTAGGTCGCTCCAAGCACGCCGAGCGCCGTGGCCAGCACCCCTGGGCCGAAGCCGCCGAGGTAGGCGCTGATCATGACCGCCAGCAGGTTCAGCAGCAGGATGCCCGGTTTGGACACCGTCCAGGGCAAGCTCACCATCAGCAGCGTCAGCAGCCCGCTGAGGATCAGAGCCGGAGCGTACCTCAGCCAGGCTGGCGTTAAATGGTCCTCGTCCGTCATAGTGTCCCCCCGGATTGGCGACAATCAGGCAAGCGTATTTTAGGGTTACCATCCACGTATGCCAGACGAGAGCCGAGACTGGACGCCTAACGACGAGGACGTGGCCTACTGGCGATTCCTGCGCCTGTCGGGCCGCAACCTGGCCGCACACCTTTGCCTGCGCGATGGGACTGCGAGCATGTGGGCCCGCCCGCGCGATCCGTTCATGCGCCAGGCTTTCTGGAGCAAGCATGCGGGCCACGAGCACGTGTTCGTATCCGAGCTCCTGGACAAGCACCTCGAAGCCAAGCGGCAGTCCTAAAACTCGACATAAGAAAGGGGTACCCTTGTGGCCGGTGTCCGATTGGTCCTGCAATTCACCGCGGAAAGCGCTCAGGAAGCTGACAAGCAAGTGGAGGCGATGACGGAGCGCTGCCGCAAAGCGCAGCAAGAGGATGGCTGCATTCAATTTGAAGTTTTCCGCAGTGCGTTGCAGCCGGAAAAGTACGCCTTGCTGGAGCACTGGGCCAGCGAGGAAGCCCTTGAGGATCACCGAAAGCGCGGAATGGCGCCTCCGAATCCGAATATAAAGCGTGTCCGGGAGCACTACGAGCACAAAGAGAGCTGATCACGCCAGCGGCCTTCGAGCCGGCGGGCTGGCGTCGCTGGCTGTCCTGGCGCAGCTGCTGTGGCCTGGGGCAGCGCTGGCAGACTCGCAGTGCGCTACCACCCAAGTGGCGCCCATCGGCCGAACGCTCTCCATTGCCCCTGCGTCGTGTGACGCTTCTGCCGCCAGCGGCGGCCAGCGAGACGCGTCGCTGCTCTCGATTGCGCCCAATGGGCCAGCTACGACGTTCGCGTTCCAGGTTGCCGATGACGTGGGAGCCGGCCTAGCAGCCGCGGCGCAGATTTACCTGCCTCGCATCGCGGCTCTTGACTCGCAGCGCTTGGGCATTCGTCAGGTGCCGGACAAGCTCATGGTGGTGATGCAGCGCTTCGACGGCAGCTGGATGGGAGAGACGAATGTCGGTGGCGTGATCGACGACGAGCAGCGCGTCTCCATCGCCAGCATCGGCATCAGGCTGAACACCGCCCAGGTGCAGACGCCGGATGAGCTCCAGCTGACATTCGGGCATGAGTACGTGCATGCCATGCACGACTCGCTGGGGCTCGTCCGCCTGCCTCCTGACATTCGGGAGGGTTTGGGCTACTGGGTGGACTACTCCAACATCTATTACCCGCTGACTGGCGGCCCGATCGATGCCTGGCAGCGGCAGGTGGTGGGGAGCTGGGATCTCATTCGCGATCTCGCCCTTACCGGGCGCACTGCTCGCACAGGCCGGCTCATCACGGATCCCGGACGGCTGCAGCTCGGCGCTCTCACCACTGGCTACATCGAGAGCCGCGTCGGCCTGCACCGCTGGCTGGAGATCCTGGTCACCGCTGACGTGTTGCGCGTCGATCGCAACGCGCTGGTTGCGCGAGACGCTGGAGCGAGCTGGCCCGAGCTGCAGGCGGCGGTGCAGACGATGCTGGCGCGGCCAGATGGCGGCCTGGCCGCCTTCACGGCGATGGCGCGCAGCCATTGACTCGGCACCAGATTTGCTAATAAGGGCGGCCCATGGGCCGCCTGGCGATGCGTGTGCTCCTGCTGCTGCTGCCGTTCTCGCAGGCAGAGATGCCGGAGGCAGCCGAAGCTCCCCCTACACCGCTCGAGGAATACGTCGCCGGCTCGCAGTTGCCGGGTCCACCGAGTGAGCCCTCGATCGTGATCGACTGCCAGCTGGCCGCCCCCAACGACATGGGCCTCGTCGCCGACTGCGCGGTGCGCCCGGTCGCTCGCTGAGCTAGTATACATGCGTGCGCATGCAAAAAGGCGCCGAGCCGCGGCTGCGCGCCTGGGAGTCGTTCCTGCGGGCGCACGCCGAGCTCGTGCCCATCCTGGCCCGCGAGCTCGATCACGCCCAGCGCATCCCGCTTAATTACTACGACGTGCTGGTCCAGCTTTCGGGCGCCCCGGGGCATCGGCTGCGGCTGAAGGAACTGAACCAGGCGGTGGTGCTCAGCCAGTCGGCGCTGAGCCGGCTGGTGGAGCGCATGGGGACGGATGGCCTGGTCGCTCGCGACTCTGATCCGGCGGATCGGCGTGGGACGATCGTCAGCCTGACGCGCAAGGGCCTGGCGGCGCTGCGGCGTGCTGCGCCGGTGCATTTGGCCAGCATCGAGCGCCACTTTTGCCGCTTGATCAGCAACGAAGAAGCGCGGGTGTTGGCCGACGTGTTCGAGCGGGTCCGCCGGGCCGCCCAGGACGAACGCTAGCTGGATGCCAGCTCCATCGGCGGAATGTGGCCCATGCGGCCGCTCTGGTAATCCGCGATGGCCTGGATGATCTCATCCTTGGTGCTCATCACGAATGGCCCGTAGCGGGCCACCGGCTCGCCCAGCGGCTGGCCACCGAGCAGCAGCACCTCCAGGCTTGCCCCCTGCGCTTTCGGCCCGCTCAGAGTGATTGCGCCACCGCTGCCGAAGGCCGCCAGCTGGCCCTCATTCAG